>CAZDCN010000019.1:0-13156 GCA_964503945.1 uncultured Caldilineales bacterium | reverse complement strand
GCGTTTGCACGCCGATAAGGATGAAAATCTCACGCTAAGACGCAAAGAGGCCAAGAATTTCTTTATTCCTTTCTCTCTTTGCGCCTTGGCGCCTTTGCGTGAGGCCTATTTCCGAAGCAGCGAGAATGATGGGGTTTCAGTCACATTTTCTTGGCGAAACCTTGATATGTTCCTTTGCGTCCTTGGCGGCTTTGCGTGAGACAAAGCTTTTTCAGGCAATCCAAGAATTTGGCTGTAACATTTCCTCCGTTCTTTCGTTAATCGGGTAGAGGCGGCGGTCGGGTGGCTGTCACCCAACCTATTCCATTCCCCAGGGCCGCAAAATGGCCCCAAACGAACTGGAGGAAATTCCCATGAAACGCATTGTCGCATTTCTCAGCACAACCCTTGTCATCGCTTTCGCGCTCACGCTTTTGCTTGCGCCGGCCACCATCAGCGCAGCCGGATTTGGCAACGGGCCTGGCGGCGGTCGGCACGGCAGCTCCAACTGGCATCTGTATGGCTATCTCACGCAAATGCCCGAGGATGGCGTCATCGGCGAGTGGATGATCGATGACCAGGCCTTCTTGGTGAACGAAAACACCATTTTGAGTGAGGACAACAGCGAACTGGCGCTGGGCGCTTATGCGCATGCTGTCGGCACAGTCAATGACGAAGGTCAGCGCGTTGCCTATCGAGTGGAAACCCTGGCCTGCACGCAGGATTGTGTTTGCGCCAACGCGGAGGAGACCTGGCGGCTCTTCGGCGAGGTCGAAATGATGCCTGAGGATGGCCTGGCGGGCCAATGGCGGATTGCCGGTGAAATCGTGACCGCCACGGAACAGACCAACTTCCGCGAACGATGGGCTCCGCTGGAAGTGGGCGCCACCGTGGTGAGCGCAGGCTGCTATGATGAGGATGGCCATCGGATCGCATCCATGATCGGCACGGTGGCCCAACATGCCGGCAGTGGACAGGCCGGCGGTGGTCAACGCGGCCATGGTCATGCCGGCGGTGGTCCTCGGGGACGCTAAATCTCGCCTTCCATCTCGCCCTCTCGCTTTATATACCCAAAACTCGCCACTGGGGAAGCCTCCTTCCCCGGTGTTTTTTTGTTGAACGGGCGTCATGGGCCGCGGTCCCCCGATACCGATGAACATGGGAACGCGGATGACGCGGATGCTGCGCCACGCGCATATCCGCAGATCATTTTTTGGCTCACACCTCCGGGAGGTGGAGCCACGTTGTCTGAAACCAACGAACGAAGCCGCTGAACGAAAGCTCGCAAGCCAAGCCCGGCTCCATCTCCACCTCCCGGAAGTGGAAACGCTTATTTTGGGAGCAGGACGACGCTATCGGGTGCGACTCCGAATCACTGTCCGCCTCCCTTTACTCTCTTCTTTGCCGACGCGAGCCAATCAGGTGGGATAAGTCGGTTTTTATGGCGCAGATCGTGTAACATTCACGCAAGTGGATCGTTGATCCCATGACAGCCTCCCGCACCAACCGCACATCATGGAAGAAGAACAAGCTCTGATTTCCCGCGCGCAGACCGGCGACGCCGACGCTTTCGCCCAATTGTACGATCGGCATGTGGACGCGATCTATCGCTATGTGCAACTGCGCGTCCCAGCCGATGCCTTGGCCGAGGACATCACCGAAGATGTGTTTTTGAAGGCCTGGCAGGCGTTGCCTCGCTATAAGCCTAACCGACCCTTCCGACACTGGCTCTATCGCATCGCCCACAATCGGATTGTAGACGAGCAGCGTCGCAAATCGCAGCAAGACCTCTCCCTGGATGGACTGGTCGAAGCGGGAAAGCATCCAACATCACCGGGCCCCTCACCACTCCATGCCGTGATTGTCAAAGAAAACGTGCAAGAGCTCAGGGAAGCGTTGGCTGCCATGACCCCAGAAGAGCAGGCTTTGCTTATCCTGAGATTCACCGAGGGGCTTTCCTTTCAAGAAATCGGCGCAATTCTCGACAAAAGCGCTGGCGCCTGTCGCGTTTTGCAACATCGGGCCTTGAAAAAACTGGCCCAGAAGTTGCATCAGCCAGCAGAGGTTATATGATGACGAACCAGACCCTCGAAACATGTTTACGGCAATTGGCCTCCGGCGTCAGCCTTGAGGAATGCCTGGCCGCCTATCCCGAGCAACGCGCAGAGCTGGAACCTATGTTGCACGCGGCTGCGCGATTGCAATCCGCCGGCCAGCTCACCGCGCCGCCGGCGTTCAAACAAAACGCCCGGACGCGCTTGCTCGAAAAGATCGCCAGTCAGCCGCAACAGCAGGCTGCACCCATCCCCCCGCCGCCGCCCGCGAGACCATGGTGGGATCGCCTCCTGGACGCGTTCCGACGCCCTCTGGCCATGCCATCCATGGCGGTTGCGGCAGTCATTGCCCTGATGTTGCTTTTCGGCGTCTTTGCCACCACCGCCACCGTCGCACAAGCAGCCTTGCCCGGCGACCCGCTTTATCCGGTCAAGTTGTGGGAAGAACGATTGCAGGTGCGCTTTAGCGACGATCCCGTGCAACTGCAACTTGAATTTGCCGAGCGACGATTGCAAGAATCGCTGGCATTACAGCAAGAGCAACGTTACGATGACATGAAACAAGCCCTGGTCTTTTATCGCCAGCAGATGAATGCATGGGCCCCCATTGCTCAGAAAGAGGGCATTTTGCAACAGGAACGGGTCCAACAGCGGCTACGACGTCAGGCGCAATTCCTCGAAATGCTGGAGCAAACCGCGCCTGTTCAACAGAGAAACATGGTGCGGGAGATGCATCGGCAAATCCAACCGCTTATGCAAGGCCCGGGGCCCCGTCCTCGCCCCGCGTCCACGCCTGCCCCTACCATCACGCCTGACGCGAACAGGCAGAAGGAGATGACGCCTCCGGCGCCGGGCGCGATGCCGCCGGGCAATGATAAAGATCATCAACAGCGGGGCAGATCCGGCCCCGCCACCCGCATGCCCGACATGCCCGGACCTCAAGCCACGCCGAATCCGCAAAAGAATCATGCGCGCACGCCCAGGCCCCATGGCCCCGTCCTCTCGCCCACGCCCGCACCCATGCCCACCGAGGAGGCGTTGTCATCGCCAACTCCGCCGGCCACGCCATCCCCGCAACAACCCATGATGACGCCCCAGCGCGAACAGGCTGCGCCCACGGCAGACCACGGCGGGCAGGCTCCTCATACGCCAATGCCCACGTCAGGGCCGGGCAACCGGAAGGGCAAAGGGAAATAATGCCCAGGAAAACCAAGCAACCCGTAGACCTGGAACCCAATGCATCTAAGAACCTTCTTCCCCAACGCACTGGGCTGTCAGCGTTCCAACAGATGCTCGTGACGCCTGCTTCAACGGGTCGCGGATGCTCTGGTCGATAGACGCCAAGCTGCTCACACAATCCCTACATGCCCCTTTGCCTCATCGGCGAGGGGCTTGTGCTTTATCTCAACTAGAAGCGTATCCGCGCGCGCTCAGGGGCTTCTCTTTCGGCAGGGGCGTGCACTATAATGGATTGGAGTTCTCACGATCCTTCCTCTTCCCATTCCCGGCCATCCAACTATGACCCAACGCATCCTTGTCGTCGATGACGACCGCCAGATTGTCCGGCTTGTCCGCTCCTATCTGGAACAGAGCGGCTATGCGACCCTGGCCGCGTACGAAGGCCACGAGGCCCTGCACCTGATCCGGGCGGAAAGGCCCGATCTCGTGGTGCTTGACCTGATGTTGCCGGGCGTCGACGGTTGGGAGATCACCCGTATCGTGCGGGGCGATCCCGCGCTCCGCGCCACGCCCATCATCATGCTCACGGCCCGGGTGGAGGACGCGGACCGCATCGTGGGGCTGGAGATGGGCGCGGATGATTACATCCCCAAGCCTTTCAATCCCCGGGAGGTGGTGGCGCGGGTGCGGGCCGTGCTGCGTCGCACCCAGGGCGAGGCCCTCCCCGCGAAAACCTTGCAGACAGGCCCGATTCGCCTGGATGTGGAGCGGCACACCGCTTGGGTGGAGGACCGGCATCTCGACCTGACTCCCACCGAGTTCGAACTGCTCAAGCTGCTGATGAGCTATCCCGAACGGGCCTTCACCCGCATGGAGATGATCGACCAGGCTCTGGGCTATTCGTACGAGGGCATGGAGCGCACCATCGACAGCCACATCAAGAACCTGCGCAAAAAGCTGGGCGTGGCCAAGGGCGAATCGGGCTACATCGAGACAGTCTACGGCGTGGGGTATCGCCTGGTGGGGGACGCATGAACAAGTTGTGGGTGCGTCTGGGCATGGCGTTTGCCCTGGTGGCCCTGGCGGCCATTGCTGTGGTGGGGCTGGTGGCCAATTATCAGCTCACCACCGGGTTTCACCGCTATGTGATCAGCAACCAGGTGGATCGATTGCTGCTGCCGGCGCTGAAAGCGCATTATCAGCAGACGGGAAGCTGGGAAGGCGTGGAGGAGGTGTTCCAGCGGCTGCCAGGCCCGCGCGGCAAGGGCGGCGGCCATGGCATGCCCCCACAATACACCCTGACGGACGCGTCGGGCCGGGTGGTGTATGATGACACGGGCGCGGCGCCCGACCATCTCTCAAACACCCAGCGGCGACAGGCCATCCCCATCGAAGTGGAGGGCCGCGTGGTGGGCTATCTGTTGGTGTCGGTGGGTGAGGGGGAGAGCCAGGGCCGAGCGGAGGCCGCGTTCTTCGATTTAATTACCCGATCCCTGGTGTGGGCGGGCGTGGTCGCCGCGATTCTGGCGCTGGCGCTGGGCTTCTTCGTGGCCCGACAGCTTTCCGCGCCCCTTTCCCAACTGGCCCGAGCCGCTCGCGCCCTTTCCCAGGGCGACCTCGGGCAGCGCGTGCCTGTTTCGGGCAGCGAAGAGATCTCCGAGGTCATGGCCGCGTTCAACGAGATGGCCCAGGAGCTGGAGCGTTCCGAGTCCCTGCGTCAGCAGATGATCGCAGACATCGCCCACGAACTGCGCACGCCCCTCACCGTGATCCAGGGCAACCTCCAGGCCCTGCTGGATGGCGTCTACCCCCTGACGCAAGAAGAGATCGCCCAGGTGTATGACGAGACCCTGACCCTGGCCCGGCTGGTGAACGACCTGCGGGCCCTGACCCAGGCCGAAGCGGGCCAGCTCAGCCTGCATCCCCACCGGGTGGATGTTCCCGCGCTGGTGCAGCAGGCCGTGGCCGTGTTTCAGGACGCGGCCCGGGAGAAGGACGTGGCCCTGGCAGCGGACCTGTCCGTCCAGCTCCCTGCCATGTGGGCCGACCCCGACCGGGTGCGGCAAGTGCTCTACAACCTCCTCTCCAACGCGCTCCGGCACACGCCCGCGGGCGGGAGCGTGCGCATCGAGGCCCGGGCCGACGCGCTGCCCGACGGCCAACCCGCGGTGCGCATCACCGTGGCGGACACGGGGCCGGGCCTGACGCCCGAGGAGCAGGCCCATGTGTTCGAGCGCTTCTGGCGGGCCGACGCCTCCCGCTCCCGGGACCGGGGCGGCTCGGGCCTGGGCCTGACCATCGCCCGGCATCTCATCGAAGCCCAGGGCGGGCGAATCGGCGTAGAGAGCGCACCGGGCCAGGGCGCGCGGTTTTGGTTCATCCTGCCCGCCATCAAAAAAGATAGCGAGGTCACTTCAAGTGAATGACGTCAGTTTGCCGAAAAGAGAGGAGCTGCTCCCAGAATCTGCCAACCGGACACATTGGCGAAAGTATGGTAGTGATAACTGTTTCCAAGACGTATAGTCGTGGGCTTGCTTCAAAGCCTCTGTCGGGAACCTGTCAGGTTAGTGTAAAATGCACCCAAATTTGAAAAGGATCCTTATCATCTTGACTTGAAGTTGAGGAAGTAAGCAGTTACAATGAAGTATATATGGCAATTTGGATTGAGGCTTCGGCTTCTTCAAGAAATAGGCAGTGGTGAGCCTATTGTTTTCATAATGAGGTTTTCAGAAGCATGATTGCAGATGTTGAACGCAAGGTCATGGGGAAAAATCCCGGAATCGCATGGATGAGCTGGCGTCAACATAACCATGACACGCAAAATGCAACTTTTCATAATTCGTCTGCCAACAGCCGGAGCTTCAGTTCCTGGCTATGAAACGATGCCGGATAAACCTACTTTTGCTGCGGGTTGTAACTTCCAGCCCCATTCAGGGGCGCTAGCCCGCAGTTTACCTGCGAGTGGACTTCGGCGCCCAGGACAGCGTAGGTTGTTCTTTTGCCCGTAGGTCCGCCAGACCCGACTTGAGGGAGCCATTACCTGAAATATACTAGAAGGCATTTCTTCCAACAGTCCATGTCATCTGGTGGTCTTCTTAGATGACTGAGCAGCGAAATTCTGGAGGTGACTCTCATGGCTGCATTTATTGGTCGCACGACTTTCTCGAAGTTGCTCATGACGAGTGCGTTGGCGGGACTTTTGTTGATTTTGCTATTTTGGACCCTCGGTTCCGCCCATGCCGAGTCGATATCCTCCCAGGGGCGTATCTGGTACGTGGATGCCAGTAAGGTTGGGGGGGCAAACGATGGCTCATCTTGGTCTGACGCCTTCACCAATTTACAATCTGCTCTGGATCACGTCCGTCCTGGGGATGAGATATGGGTGGCCCAAGGCGTGTATAAGCCAACCCGGCTTCTGGATCCCAATGATCCGCGTAGCGCCACTTTTGTTTTGGCGGATGGCGTGCGCTTAATGGGAGGATTCTCCGGCGCGCCTGGCACGGAAAACGACAGAAGCGTACAGGATTGGGAGCGTTATCCCACTGTACTCAGCGGAGATATCGACAGCAACGATATTGTGGACGCCAGGGGAGTCGTGACAGATGTAGAAAACATTGAAGGCGAAAACGCATATCATGTGGTTTATGCAAGAAATGTAGCCCAGGCGCATCTTAACGGTTTCATCATTTCTGCTGGAAGCACATTGGGAAGCTTTGACTTTCAGGAATCGGTAGGGGCGGGGGTGTATATCTGGGCCAGTCATGTGGCGATCACCAATTCTTTGATTATTGCAAATTATGTGAACCTTAACAGCGGTGCTGGAATGATGGTGCAATCAGGGAGCTCTGTTACCATGAAGCATGTGACGTTTGAATCGAATAAGACTCCATGGGCTGGGGGCGGTTTGGACAATCGAGCGGACAGCGAGGTCGTTCTGGAAAATGTGACATTCGAAAATAATGGGGGTTACTGGGGGGGCGGAATGTATAATGCAGGCAAGGCGTTGTTACGAAACGTTGTATTTTCAAACAACAGAGGCGTTGAAGGCGGAGGCATGTACAATAAGTCAAGCGATTCCACCTTGGATCATGTGACATTCATGGGCAACCAGGGGAGTGGCATGGCAATTGATGATAGTTCCCCCACGCTTATCGATGTGGCTTTCAGGATGAATCATGCGATCAATGGAGGTGGGGCAGTCATTATTGGTGACAGTCAACCGGTGCTCATCAATGCTTCTTTTGTTGCCAATCAGGCTGAGAAAGGCGGGGGGGTGTATAGCGCCAATGGAGGAAGTCCGATGTTAGTGAATGCCACTTTTGTTGGAAATCGAGGTGATGCGGGCAAGGCAATCTATAACGAGAACAATGCTTCCACCCTCATCAATGTGACCATAGCGGGACAAGGGACGGCCGCGGTATATAATCATCATAGTCAGTTGGCGATTTACAACAGCATTTTCTGGACGAATCAAGCGCCTGCAATCATCAATGCGAACGAGAGCGTAGCGACGATACAACATACGTTGTTGCAGGATGGATGTCCTGACGGCGCAGATTGTTCCGACATCTTTTTGGCCGTAGATCCCATGTTCGTTCGCACGCCCGATCCTGGCGATAGAAGTTGGGACACTCTAGATGACAATGACTACGGTAATTTACAACTGAAAACAGAGTCTCCCGCCATTAACATGGGGGACAATCAAGCGCTCCCCAGAGATATTTTTGACCTGGACGGCGATGGCGACGTGGATGAGCCGATTCCATTCGATATGAACGGCTACCCTCGGATTGTGGAAGGAACGGTGGATTTAGGAGCGTACGAAGCCTATGGATTGAGACTTTTAAAGCGAACGTCAACCCCCCATGTTGCTTTTGGAGAGGCGTTCACCTATACCATCACCTTTCATAATCATACTGACTCCGCCACCATCGTCTCGATGGATATCGTGGATGATGTTCCTGCAAATTATGTTGTCCAATCCATAGCGTATGAGGGGATTCCTCTCATCCAGATTTCGCAGGATCCTTTAACCTGGCGAGGTGAAAATATACCGCCGGGAGGAATGGGACGCATTTACATTCGTGGGTTCATTCAAGAGGGCATTTCCCCTCCTTGGATCGTGACCAATACTGCGACTTTAACCTTTACTTCTGATGTCTCCATCCCCTCTGATCAACAAACTTCTGTCGCTGTTCATATCCCCGGCATTTATTATGTGGATGCTCGAAAGGTGGATGGAGCGAACAACGGCTCCTCCTGGGCCGACGCCCTGATCGATCTGCAATCCGCTCTGAATTGGGCTCAGGAGGGCGATGAGATCTGGGTGGCTCAGGGGGTGTATAAGCCCAGCCAGCTTCGTGATCCCAATGATCCACGCAGCGCCACCTTTGCATTGATCCATGGTGTGAGCTTGTTCGGGGGCTTTCCGGGCGCACCTGGCACGGAAGAAGATTGGAGCGTGAGAGACTGGGAGCGCTATCCCACCGTGCTCAGTGGCGACATCGACAACAACGATATCGTCAATGATGCGGGCGTCGTTACTGGAGTTCAAGATATCCAAGGTGACAATGCCTATCACGTGGTGTGGGGGGACGCTCTGTATGATGTGACGACACTGGATGGCTTCATCGTGACCGCTGGCGATGCGACTCATCCCGTTTCGGGGTTGGATCAACATGGCGGCGGAATGTTCATTCGCTATCGAAGTCAACCGCAATTGCGCAACCTACTTTTCATGGGGAATTACGCTTTCGCGAATGGCGGAGGTCTGTATGTAACCGATCAGTCCGACTTGGCGCTGACTCATGTCACCTTCGAGAATAATTTTGCCGCCAAAGGAGGCGGTATGTACGTTGGGGATGACAGTGACATTGCGCTGACCGATGTGCTTTTCAGAAAAAACGCTGGGGAAAGGGGCGGAGGTCTGGCGATGAGAGGTGATCATGCCTTGCTGAATCAAGTGACTTTCCGCGAAAATCATGCCATCCAGGAAGGCGGAGGTATGATCAACTGGACTTCTGCCACTCTCAATCAGACATCGTTCATCCAAAATGCGTCGGAGGCGCGTGCTGGCGGTTTGCTCAATGCGGGAAGAGCTGTACTCAATGATGCTGTTTTTGCCTACAATTCCGCCCGCTCCGATGGAGGCGGGGTGTATAATCGTGGGGCTCAAAAGCAATTGGACATCAAACGTGGCATCTTCTATGCCAATGTTGCTCAGGGCTATGGTGGCGCTATGCAGAATAAGAGGGCGGGTGCGACGCTCGTCAATGTGTCCTTTATGGGTAATGCATCAGGTCTTGGAGGCGGCGCTATTGCCAATAAGATGGGGCAAGTTCATGTTGCCAATGCCACCTTTAGCGCCAATACTACGAACATGGATGGTGGCGCGGTGCATCAACAGTATGGGAGCAGTATGACCCTGGCGCAAGTGAGTTTTGCCTCCAATGTTGCCGGAGGAAGAGGTGGGAGCATTTTCAATTTGTTCGAAGGTCAGTTCGACGAACCCAGCGAAGTCATGATTTCCAACGCGATTTTGTACGGCGCTCAACCAGAGGAGATTGTTTCTCCATCCTCCTGCCCGGTCACCATTACACATAGTTTGGTCGAAGGAGGGTGTCCGGCAAATGCCGTTTGTGAGAGCATTCTCGATGGCAATCCGCGATTTGTCAGGGATCCAGATCCTGGTGATGGGGATTGGAACACTTTAGAAGACAATAATTATGGGAATTTGCATCTACGTCCCGATTCACCGGCCATTGACACCGGTGACAATCAAGGGTTGCCAGATGATGTCCTTGATTTGGATGAGGATGGTGACACGACGGAACCGCTTCCTTTGGATTTCGATGGCCATGCGCGCATCATCAATGATATTGTCGATCTGGGAGCATACGAACATCCAGGCACCCGTCGAGTCCCTATTCCCTCAAGAGGGCATTGAGCAATCATCTTTTTGCTCATAGGCTCTGAGCGACCACAGGATCGGAGTAAGATCAATCACCGTGCGCGAATTTCACTCTGAGTATCTTTTTCAGGATGCCCCAACGTAGAACGCATTGCTTTTCCTGTGTCCATCCTCGGCGTTGACATCGGCGGCACCTTCACCGACCTGGTGCACATCCACCAAAGCCGCATCCACATCTACAAACTCCTTTCCACCAAACAAGACCCTTCCATCGCCTTTCTGCAAGGCATGGACGCGCTGGCGGTCCCCTCGGAGGCCACCGTCGCCCACGGCACGACCGTGGCCACCAACGCGGTGCTGGAGCACAAGGGCGCGCGCACGGGCCTCATCGTCACCCAGGGCTTTCGCGACATCCTGGCCATCGGCCGCCAGACCCGCCCCCAGCTCTACCGTCTCAGCTTCCCCCCACGCTGGGCGCCCGTGGCCCGCGAGGACGCGTACGAAGTCCCCGAGCGGGTGGAGCCTGATGGTCGGGTGATCCTGCCCCTGGACGAGACCCGAGCCGCGCGCATCCTGGATGAGATGCATGAGAAAGGCGTTGAGGCCGTGGCCGTCAGTCTCATCTTCGCCTTCGCCAATCCGGCCCACGAAGAGCGCATTGGCGAGATGGCCCGGGAGCGAGGGCTCTTCGTCTCCCTCTCCTCCCGCATCCTGCCCGAATATCGGGAGTTCGAGCGGGCCAGCACCACGGTCATCAACGCCTACGTCTCCCCCATCATGGCCCGCTATCTGGCCAATCTGGAACAGGGCCTGGACGCTCGCGGCAACCGCACCCTGTGGATCATGCAATCCTCGGGCGGGATCATCAGCGCGGCCACGGCCCGAAACGAGGCGGTGCGCACGGTGCTTTCCGGCCCGGCCGCGGGCGTCACCGGCGCGTTTCACATCAGCCGCATCGCCGGCTTCGATCACATCATCACCTTCGACATGGGCGGCACCTCCACCGACGTCTCCCTGGCCGATGGCTCCATCCGCCGCACCAGCGAAGGGAGCATCGAAGCCTGGCCCGTGCGCGTCCCTATGATCGACATCCACACCGTGGGCGCGGGGGGCGGCTCCATCGCCTGGGCCGACCCGGGGGGCGCGCTGCGGGTGGGGCCCCAAAGCGCGGGCAGCGAGCCCGGCCCGGCCTGCTATGGCCGCGGGGGCCAGGAGTTCACCGTCACCGACGCCAATTTGCTGTTGGGGCGGGTCTCCGCCTCCAACTTTTTGGGCGGGCGCATGCCGTTGGATGAGGACGCGGCGTGGCGGGCCGCGGCGCGCCTGGGCCAGCAGTTGGGGTTGAGCCCCATTCAGGTGGCGGAGGGCGTCATCCGCGTGGCCAACGCCCGCATGGAGCAGGCCATCCGCGTCATCTCCATCGAACGGGGCTTCGATCCCCGGGCCTTCACTCTGGTTCCCTTCGGCGGCGCCGGCCCCATGCACGCCCTGGAGATGGCCGACGCCCTGCACATCCCGCGGGCGCTCATCCCCCGCTATCCCGGCGTCCTCTCCGCCCTGGGCCTGACCCTGGCCCATCTGGTCAAGGACTACTCCCGCACGGTCATGTGGGCCATGCAGGAGGTGGGGGCGGAGGACCTGGCCCGGGCCTTCCGACCCATGCTGGCCCAGGCCCGCCAGGAGGTCATGGCCGAGGGATTCGATGAGTCCCACATCCAGTTGGAGCGGGCCCTGGACCTGCGCTACAAGGGCCAATCCTTCGAGCTCACCATCCCCCTGAGCGACGACGATCCCCAAACCGCGATCCAGCGCTTCCACCAGGCCCACCGCCAGCGCTATGGCTACGCCCGGGAAGAGGAGCCGGTCACCCTGGTCAATCTGCGGGTCACCGCTCGCGGCCTGCGGGAGGCCCTGCGCCTGCCCACCCATCCCCCTGCGCCCGACCCCGATCCCGCGGCCGCGCAGGCGGGACGCACCAAGCTGCGCTTCCAGGGCCGGGACTACGACGCGGTCATCTATCGCCGGGACCTGTTGCAACCGGGCCATCGCCTGTCCGGGCCCGCGCTTATCGTCCAGGAAGACGCGACCACGGTCGCGCCGCCGGGATGGGCGGGAGAAGTCGATGCCTGGCTCAACCTGGTGTTCCGGAGGGAGGGCGGTTGATGCGCGATCTCATCATCGTTGGGGGCGGGCCGGCAGGGCTTTCCACCGCATTGCATCTCTTGCAGATGGACTCCGCCTGGGCTTCGCGCATGATCATTTTGGAAAAAAGCAACTATCCCCGGGACAAATTGTGCGGGGGCGGGTTGACGCGGCCGGGCCTCATGACCCTGTCCCGCCTGGGGCTCTCCCTTGAGGTCCCCCACATTTCCGTGCAGGAAGTGCACCTACGCTATCGGTCTTATCATTACCGGTTGCTCAGCGACCCGGTTTTTGTGGTGGTGCATCGTCGGGAATTCGACGCCTGGCTGGCTCGCCAGGTTCAGGCCCAGGGCGTCCCCATCCTGCAGGGCGAGCAGGTCACCCAGGTCGACGTGCGTGAGGAGGAGGTTCTGGTCACCACCAACCGCGCTCGCTATCGCGCCCGCGCCCTGGTGGCCGCGGATGGCTCCAACAGCACGGTGCGCCGCCGCCTGGCCTGGGGCGGAGGCCACAAAGCCCGCTTGCTGGAAGTCCTCACACCCCCGGCTCCGTCGGAGCGCCTGTTCGATCCCGCCACCGCGGTGTTCGATTGGAATGTGCTGGACCTGGGGATTCAGGGTTATTATTGGGATTTTCCCGCCCTGATCGATGGCAAACCCACAGTCAATCGCGGCGTGTTCGATAGCCGATTTTTCTCACGCCCGGCCGGAACGCCATTGCCGGCGGCGCTTGGGGAGATGCTGGCCGGGCGGGGGTTGAATCTGGCCGATTACACCCTGAAAGGGCATCCCATCCACTGGCTGGACCCAAACGCGCGCCTGGCCCGACCCCGAGTGCTGCTGGCGGGGGATGCGGCCGGCGTCGATCCCCTCTTGGGCGAGGGCATCAGCTT
>CAZDCN010000018.1:0-13199 GCA_964503945.1 uncultured Caldilineales bacterium | reverse complement strand
AAATTCACCCGCGGGCGCGGTCTGGCCCACCTGGCGCTCTCCGAATCCATCCGCCGTTATGTGGCGACGACGCCCCTCCTTCGCAATGAGGAAAAACGGCAACACCTACTACAGGCGGAATCTCACGCCCGCCAAGCCTGGAAATATCTCGCAAAAGCGCATGACCGCTGGTATCAGATCAAAGCCCTCATCGAGATCGGATGCGTCATTCGGGACAAGGTGAAATACTGCTGTTCCCAACCCCATCTGAAGGCGTGTGAATGCGAACGCCGCTGGGTGAACGCCTATCGTCTGGAAAGCCAACGGTGGTTGGAGGGGGCCGCGGCCAAAGCCGCCAACGATTATCCCATCCTGCAAGCGGACGCGCTGGCGAACCTGGCCTGGCTGGGCTACTACGCGCACGATGACTCCATGATCCAGGAGGCGGAAAAGGCCTTCCAAGACCACTTCTCTGAGTTCTGGGATCAAGCGAGTGGCATCCCCAAACTCCTTCAGGATATCGCGGGAATCGCTTCTGAAGCCAGGTCCATCTGGCAGTTTATCGGCAAGCTCTATGTGATGAAGGGCGCGCGGGCTTTTCGCGAATATGAGATCACAGGGAATGAAGCCGCTCTGGAGGAGGCGGGGAAGCTGTACGCCCAGGCCCTGCAATACAGCACGGTGCGGGGAGACAATTACGGCGCGCTCCTGGTGGGCAAGCAATTCATTTTCGATCAGCTCAAGACCCTGCCTATCCCCCAATTGAAAGTCATCTGCCGGGGCGTGAGTGAGGCCGAAAAGGCATTCGGCTGGGACCATACCGTCATGCGCCAGTTCATGGAGGATCGCTCCCTTTGGTATGAGGAGGTCAACCGATGAAACATCCTGAACCCCGCATTCTCTTCGCCCGATCGCAAGGCTGGGCCACCACCCACTGCGCCTGCGCGGTCGACGGCCTCATGCCCGAACCGGCCCCCGCGGCCGCGCCGCGCGGCCTGTGGCGGCAAGCGTCCGAACTCTTCCGCGCGCCCCTGCCCCAAGCGCACGAGGTCTTCTTCAATCCCCGCGGCGCGGCCGGGCCCGCGGTGCTCAACGCGCCCGCCCGCGACCTCTTCCGCGCCTTCCGGCAGCCCCAACCCCTGGCCTCGCCCCACGCGCAGCAACTGGCCCGGCTCCATCTGCTTCAGCCCCTCGACCAGGCATCCTCCCCCGCTCCGGCCCCCGCAGTGCGCCCCCAAGTCCTCACCGCCTGGCTCCATGTGACCAACGCCTGCAACCTGCGCTGCACCTACTGCTTTGTCCACAAAAACGCGGACGCCATGGACGAAACCATCGGTCGCGCCGCGGTGGACGCGGTCTTCCGTTCCGCCCGGGCCGAGGGCTTCCGCGCGGTGAAATTGAAATACGCCGGGGGTGAAGCCACCCTGAACTTCGACCTCATCCGCACATTACACCGCCACGCCCGACGGCTGAGCGAGCGCCACGGCATCGCCCTGCAGGAAGTCATCCTCAGCAACGGAGTCGCGCTCACCCCTGCCATGCTCGACTTCATCCGCGACAACGACCTCACCCTGTCCATCTCCCTGGATGGCCTGGGCGAAGGCCATGACGCGCAACGCGTCTTCGCCAATGGCGTGGGCAGCGGCCCTTGGGTGCGGCGGGGCATTGAACGCGCGCTCGACCGCGGCGTCGCTCCCCACCTCTCCATCACCGTGACCTCGCACAATGTGCAGGAGCTGCCCCAGGTGGTCGCCTTTGCCCTGGAACGACAGCTCTACTTCAACATCAACTTTTATCAGGAGCATCAGCCCTGGCAGCGGCACGAGACGCTACGCGCGCAGAACGAGGCGCTGATCGCCGGTCTTCGGGCCGCGCTGCAGGTCATCGAAGCGGACCTGCCCCCGTACAACGTCTTCACCTCCATGCTGGATCGCGCCAATCTGGCCGCGGGCCACACCCGGGCCTGCGGCGCGGGCGATAGCTACCTGGTCATCGACCATCGCGGCCAGATCGCCCGCTGCCAGATGGAGATGCACCATCCCGTCACCGACATCCACGCCCAACAACCCCTGGCCGACATCCGCCTCTATGAGCCCGGGGACCGCGAACCCCATTTCGTGGATGTGGACGACAAGACGGAATGCGCCGCCTGCCCCTGGCGCTACGCCTGCGGCGGCGGGTGCACCATGATGACCTATCGCGTCCACGGGCGAACCGACGTCAAATCCCCCTATTGCGACGTGTATAAAGCCATCTTCCCCGAAATTCTGCGATTGGAGGGCTTGCGCCTGCTGAAATGGGAGGGGAGCGCTGCTCACGCGTGGATGTGAGATTGATGTGAGGTTGGCGCGAGGGGTTTTCAAAGTCGGTATGGGGCTTTTGTCAAAAAAGTCTCCGGCATAAAGGTGTATTTTGAGGATGAGGAAGATGAACTTCCTCTCCTCTCATGCCGGAGGCGTCTCATGCTAAACGCGCTCAATCTCCCCAACCTTTCTGTAGCGCATCTCGTTGGCAAGACCATCCCTCCCGATCAGGCCGTCGTCATCCTGCGAGAGGGCCAGCCCGCACGCGTGGCGGGCGGCGGTTGGGTCAAATTGAATTCCCTCGATGAAACCTTCGGCCCAACGCTTTCCGTCGCCCCTCAGCTCAGGGATTTTTTCTTCGAAAATGTGCGCTCCAAGGATAGCGTCCCCTTTCAGGTGCGGGTGGAGGTCGAATACTGGTTTGATCCCGCATTGCTTCCCCCCGACAAGGCGCCAATGTTCACCTATCGCTACGCCACCATGTCCCGGCAACAGCTGGAACGCCGCGTGAGCCTCATCGTCGAACACGCGACCCGCGCGGCCCTGGGCCGCTATCCCGCTTCCAGCCTGCGCCGCGGAGAGTATCAATCCGCATTCCGGGGCGTTATCCATCAGGCGCTAAACGGGGGCGCTATGCAGGCTGGCTTTCGCATTACGCCCGTGATGGTGGAAACCTATCCTCCCAAACTGTATGAATACACCATGCAAGTTCAACAGCTCGGGCTCGACAGGGAGTATCTGGCCTTGCTCAAGGAGCTCCACGTGGCCCAAGCCATGGAGAAAGCCCAGCCCCAGGTCCATCATCTCTCCATCGATGACAATGTCAAAGCGCTTGCCGACGTCGTCCTGCAGGCCCTGCCTCACCTGCTCTTCCCTCAGGTCAAGCTGAACTGATCCTTTTCCGTCCGGGAGGTCATCATGCTCCTCGTCCTTCCTGCTCCGTTCACGCCCCCTCGCAGCCGTTCTCCGCCGACCGTCGTTCCCCCCTCTCCTCTTCTCTCTCCCACCTTCCTTTTTCCTTCCTTCCCTCCTTCCTCTTTCCCTCCCTCCTCTCGCTTTTGGGCCCGCCCTTGCGGCGGGCCTTTTTATTGACCTCACAAGGCTTTTCTGAAAAACACAGAACCTTGGGCCTGGAGCCTGTTCTGAGTGAAGGCGATGGAGCCGTTCCTGGTTATAGATCCAGGAAACTTCGACCTGAGTTGACAAAATGAAGATGCCAGCACGTTTGGAGTACACTCAATTCGGTTCGGAAGGCGTTCGCCGTCCATTCCCACGAGAAGGACAATTCATTGCAGGGAACCGATAAAGCGACGCCCGACTTGAAATTGCCGACCCCTCAAAAGGCTATTTGACTTCTTGAAAGGGCGGTGGCATACTGGTGCGAACTTTTTTTGGGAAAAACCTCAGGCTCTCGCCTTTCCAACTCATACTCCCTTGATCAGTCCCCGTCGCAGGGGCGGATGAGGGAGCTTTGCACTATTCCAGGAGCATGTCATATGTTCGATTATCGTTCCCTCTTCGATCTCAGCGGACGCTCCGCCCTGGTAGTTGGCGCAGGAAGCGGCATTGGCCAGGCCTCGGCCCTGGGCCTGGCGGCGCACGGCGCGCGATTGTATTGCGCGGATATCAACCTGGCCGGAGCCGAGGAGACCGCCGCCGCCATTCGAGCGGATCAGGGCCAGGCGGAAGCGCTCTTCATGGATATCACTGATCCCGAGAGCATTGCCCAGGGTTTGGATGGCATCGGCGCGGTGGATATCCTGGTCTCCACGCCCAGCATCAACGTGCGCAAGCCCTTGCTCGCCTACACGCCGGAGGAATTCGATAAGGTGATCCGGTTGAATCTGAAAGGCACATTTCAGGTGGTGCAAGCTGTGGCCCGAGGCATGGCGGACCGGGGCCGGGGCAGCATCATCGTCTTTTCCAGCATCCGCTCCCAGGTGGTGGAGCCGGGGCAGGGCGTCTATGCCGCCACCAAAGCGGGCGTGGTGCAGATGATGCGCGCTTTGGCCGCGGAGCTCGCGCCCAAGGGCGTGCGGGCTAACCTCATCGGCCCGGGCGTGGTGGAAACCCCGCTGACGGCGCAGATCAAACAGCATCCCGCATGGTACGAGGCCTACGCCCGCCGCAATGCGTTGGGGCGCTGGGCCCAACCCCATGAGATAGCGGGCGCCGTGGTCTATCTGGCCTCCGACGCCAGCTCCTATGTTACGGGAACCATCCTCTTCGTCGATGGCGGCTGGCTGGCCATCGATGGTCGCTTTGACCCGCCCCTGCCTTCGAGTTGACGCCGTGAGCGAGCCCATTATTCGACTGGAAAACGTCCATTTTCAGTACGAACGTCCGGGCGAGGAGCCGGTGCAGGCCCTGAAAGGGGTGGACCTGGCCATCCAGCCCGGCGAATATGTGGTCATCCTGGGACACAACGGCTCGGGCAAATCCACCCTGGCCAAGCACCTCAACGCCCTGCTGCTGCCCACCCAGGGGGACGTGTGGGTGAATGGATGGAACACCCGAGACCCCGCCCGGGTGCGCGATGTGCGGGCCGCGGTGGGCATGGTCTTCCAGTCCCCCGATAATCAGATCGTGGCCACGGTGGTGGAGGAGGATGTGGCCTTTGGGCCGGAGAACATGGGCCTGCCCCACGATGAGATCGTGCGTCGGGTGGACTGGGCCCTGGAGCAGGTGAAGATGTCCGACTATCGCCACCGCGCGCCCCATCGGCTTTCGGGCGGCCAGAAACAGCGGGTGGCCATCGCGGGCATGCTGGCCATGCGGCCCCAAGTCCTGGTGCTGGACGAATCCACCGCCATGTTGGACCCCATCGGCCGGCAAGACATCCTGGAGATCGTCCATCGACTCAACCGAGAAGAGGGCGTGACCGTCGTCGCCATCACCCACTTCATGGAAGAGGCGGTGGACGCCCATCGGCTCATCGTGATGGCCAATGGCCGCATTCAGCTGCAGGGTACCCCGCGCGAGGTCTTCCGTCAGGTGGAGACCCTGCGAAAGCTCCACATGGACGCGCCGCCCATCACCCGATTGGCCCAGGCCCTGAACCGGCTCCATCCCGCCTTCCCCGCCGATCTCCTCACAGTGGAGGAATTCGTCCAGGCCATGCAGCATCGCGTCCGCGCGCCCGCCCCGCCACGTCTTCGCCTGAACGGCCACCCGCCCCCCGCCGGAGAGCAGGTGATCCAATACGAGCAGGTGGGACGCTATTACATGCGAGGCACGCCCCTGGAGGTGAAAGCCATCGAAGACGTGACCATGCATGTCCGACGCGGGGAGATCCTGGGGATCATCGGCCACACCGGCAGCGGCAAATCCACCATCATCCAACACGCCAACGCGCTCCTGCGCCCCCACGAGGGACGGGTCACGGTGTTCGGCCAGGATACCCGGGCCAGGGACGTGGATGTGCGGGCGATCCGGCGGCGGGTGGGCATGGCCTTTCAGCAGCCGGAAATTCAACTCTTCGAACGCTATGTGGGGGATGATGTGGCCTTTGGGCCGCGCAACCTGGGCCTCTCCCGCGAGGAGGTGCGGGAGCGGGTGCGGGAGGCTATGGAGGCCATGGGGTTGGATTTCGAAGCGTTCAAGGATCGGATGACTTTTAGTCTCAGCGGGGGCGAGATGCGCCGCGTGGCGTTGGCGGGCATCCTCGCCCTCCAACCCGACGTCCTGGTGTTGGACGAACCCACCGCCGGGCTGGACCCTCATGGTCGGGCGCAATTGTTGGAGAAAATCCTCTCCTGGCGGGAGGAAGGCGCCACCCTGGTCATGGTCTCCCACAATATGGAGAATCTTGCCGAGCTGGCCGACCGGCTCTATGTGGCGGCCCGCGGGAGCATCATCATGGATGGCTCGCCCGCGGATATCTTTTCTCAAGTCGAGGCGCTGCAAAGAGAAGGGCTCAACGCCCCGGTCGTCACCCTGGTCATGCAAGCGCTGGCCGAGAAAGGGCTGCTGCCCCCCGCTGCCACCCGCATCTACACCGTCGATGAAGCCGCGTCCCTGCTTGGAGGACTGCTCTGATGGAAGATTTCGAGCTGCTGCGCAACGTCACCATTGGCCAATACATCCCCACGGGCTCCATCATCCATCGGCTTGATCCCCGGGCCAAGATCCTGGCCGCGATCTTCCTCATTCTGGCCATTTCGTTCACCTCCTCCATCCTGGCCAACTTCCTCATGATGCTGGCCATCCTCCTCATCGCCAAACTGGCCCGCATCCCCTTCAGCTATCTGCTGCGCGGCTTTCTCTTGGGCCTGCCGGTGCTCATCTTCATCTTCATCACCCAATTCCTCTTCATGGGGCGACTGGAGCCCGCCGGCTACATCTTCTTCCAGTGGGGCTGGTTCCGCATCACCCAACGGGGCCTCTACATCATGGCCCTCAGCGGCCTGCGCCTGATCTCCTTCGTCTTCCTCACCAGCCTCATTACCATGACGGCCACCACCACCGAGCTGACCCATGGCGTGGAACACCTGCTTCGTCCCTTCCGCCGCCTGGGCGTCCCCTCCCACGAACTGGCCCTGATCATGATGATCGCGCTGCGCTTCGTGCCCACCCTGGCCGAAGAGATGGAAAACATCATGAAAGCCCAGGCCAGCCGCGGCGCGGACATCGGAGGCAAGCGCATGTGGCGGCCCGACAAGGCCGCCAAAACCTTCCTCCCCCTCATTGTGCCCCTCTTTCTCAACGCCTTTCGCCGGGCCGAGGAGCTGGTCTACGCCATGGAAGCCCGCAGCTATGTGGGCGGCGAAGGACGCACCCACTTCATCCAGCTTCAAAGCCGCACCGTCGATTACCTCGTCATCCTTGCGGCCTTTCTCATGATGCTGGCCATGTTCCTCCTCCCCTGGCCGCCTCTCTTCGCCCATGTGCGGCCTTATCTCGTCCCCTAACGCCCTCCCACGCTCATCCTTATCCCCAACCCGCCACTCATAGCCATTGTTTCCGAGAGAGCCTCATGATCACCCCCATCGAACGCACAGTGCTCCAACACATCGACGACCAGGAACTCATCCGCTGGGTGCAGGAGCTCACCCGCATCCCCAGCGTGTGGCGACCCGAAACGGGCGAAGGCGAAGAGGCCGCGGCCCGTTGGGTGGAAGCCCGCTGTCTGGAAATGGGCCTGGAAACCCACTTTCAGGAGGTGCAGCCAGGACGCCCCAACGTCATCGCCATCTATGGCCACCATCCCGGCCCCACCCTCATGTTCGAAGGGCACACCGACGTGGTCACCGAAGGGGACCCCGCCTTGTGGACCTACCCGCCCTTCGCCGCGGAAATCCATGATGGGCGCATCTACGGCCGCGGCGCCAACGACATGAAGGCGGGGCTGGCGTGCGCCCTCATGGCCGTGAAAGCCATCGTCGAAAGCGGCGTCAAACTCCAGGGCAACCTCCTCATCGGCGCGCTGTGCGACGAAGAAGAAGGCATGATCGGCGTCAAAGACTTCGTGGCCCGAGGATGGGCCGACCGGGTGGACGCCGCCATCATCTGCGAGCCCGAGGAAAACCATCTCTGCATCGCCCAGAAAGGCGTCATGTGGATTCGCGCCTTCATCCACGGGGTCATGGCTCACGGCGCCATGCCCCTCACCGGCAAGAATAGCGCGTACCCCATGGCCCGTTTTCTGACCCTGGTGGAGCAATTGGAAGCCGACGAGATCGCCCGGCGCGGCGTCCATCCCCACCTGGGGCAGCCCAGCATCACCCCCACCATCCTTCTCTCCCCGCCCCGGGGCGATGGCGAACCTCAAAACAACGTCATGCCCCGCTCCACCGAAGTCGTGCTGGACTTCCGTCTCCTTCCCGGTCAGGATGCGGAGGCCCTGGCCGCTCGCATCGAGGACTTCTTGCAGGAGGTCACCGCGGGGGATGAGCGCTTGGGTTATGAGATGGAGGTGTTGGAGGTGCGGCCTCCCACCGCCACGGACCCCGCGGAGCCCGTGGTCGCGGCCCTGGCTTCGGCCTACGCCGATCTGACCGGAAAGGAGCCCATTTACGGCGGCGTGCCCGGTTCCACCGACGGCACCATCCTCCATTGGAAAAAGAACATCCCCATCGTCACCTGCGGCCCAGGCGACATTCACATCCCCCATCATATCGATGAATGGGTGAGCATTGACGAGATCAAAGAGGCGGCGCGCCTGTATGTTCTGGCCGCCATGCGTTTTTTGGGCGTGGAAAACCCGCCACGTTCCCCTGAGCCCTGATGTTTTTGCGGAGACGATCCATGAACCACACCCTCACCGATGTGCCCGGCCTGCAGGTGGGCCATTGGACCGATCTGGAAGGGGGCACGGGCTGCACCGTAGTGCTGTGCCCTCAGGGAGCGACGGCCAGCGTGGATGTGCGCGGGGGCGCGCCCGCCACCCGAGAAACCGACCTGCTGGCGCCCTCCTGCACAGTGCAGCAGGTCCATGCCATCCTCCTGGGCGGAGGCAGCGCCTTTGGCCTGGCCGCGGCCGATGGCGTCATGCGCTGGCTGGAAGCGCGCGGGATCGGTTTCGATACAGGCGTGGCCCGAGTGCCCATTGTCCCCGCGGCCTGTCTGTTCGATCTGCCGGTGGGACGAGCCGACGCCCGGCCCGACGCCGCTGCGGGCTTCGCCGCCTGCGAGGCCGCCAGCGAAGGCCCCGTGCCCGAAGGGAATGTGGGCGCGGGCGCAGGCGCGACCGTGGGCAAGCTGTTGGGCTTTGGTCAGGCCACCAAAGGCGGCCTGGGAACGGCCAGCCGCGCCCTGGCTGGCGGGCTGATCGTGGCCGCGCTGGCCGCGGTCAACGCGGTGGGGGATGTCATCGAGCCCGAGACCGGACGCATTCTGGCGGGCGCGCGCAAACCCGTGGTGGGCGGCTTCGTAGATTCCGAAGCATTCATCCAAAGCCGCATGGGCCAGACCATCCAGGACCTGGCCAACAAACGGGGCAACACCACCCTGGCCGTGGTCGCGGTGAACGCGCGTTTGAGTAAAGCCCAGGCCAAGCGGGTGGCCATGATGGCTCACGACGGCCTGGCTCGGGTCATCCGTCCCAGCCATCACCCCTTCGATGGGGATGTGGTCTTCGCCCTGGCCTTGGGTGAGAAAAAGGCCGATGTGGGGGTGGTGGGAGCGGCCGCGGCCCAGGCTTTGGCCCAGGCCGTGGTGCGGGCGGTGCAGGCCGCCCAATCCTTGCATGGGATCCCCGCCCTTCGGGACCTGGCGTCCTGAGCGGGCGATTCACGTCCTCTTGAGGTCGCGCGGCGCTTTCGTAGGGCGACGCACCTGGTGGACGCACCCTTCCGTTTTCATTCATTCATCCACTCATTCTTAAGGAGGCGCTCATGCAATCCGCTCTTTCCGTCCGACGTATTGTGATCACCGGCATTTTGGCGGCTATCGCCATTTTGCTGGGCGTCACCCGCATTGGCTTCATCCCTGTGCCCAACATCTCGGGCAACGCCACCATCATGCACGTGCCCGCCATCATCGGCGGCGTGATGGAGGGTCCGTTGGTGGGGTTGCTGGTGGGCGGCATCTTCGGTCTTTTCAGCTTCCTTCAGGCATCCATCCCCCTGTTCAAGGACCCCCTCGTCTCCATCCTCCCCCGCCTGTTCATCGGCGTCACCGCCTATTACAGCTACGCGGCGCTGCGGAGCCGCTCCGAATATGTGGCGCTGGTCGTGGCCGCGGTCATCGGCACCCTGACCAACACCGTGGGCGTGCTCGGCATCGCCATCCTGCGCGGGTATCTCACCGTGGAAGCCACCATTCCCATCCTCCCTCAGGCCATCGCCGAACTGGTCATCGCCGCGGTCATCACCGTGGCCGTGGTGGCCGCGTGGAAGCGTCTGGAGGGCGGCAAGAAGGGCTCCTCGCTGTAAGACGCGATGGCGCGCAAATGCGTTCCATGAATTCTCCACATAGGCTCCGCGCGAGGTTTGCCACCGTGTGAGTTGGGTGTGTCCCCGATAAGTTGGACGCTTGTCCAAAAGGCGCGTCGCACTGCTGCAGTGCGGCGCGTCTCAATTCGAGCGATGGCCACGCGTGACGACTAGCACTGACATGATCGCAACGTCCGGCCCGAGCTTGCATGACCGCCCGGAACGGGGCGCGCTTGCTGGGAAGCTATCCATGATTTGGGGCGCGGTCATGGCGCCAGAGGGCGGCTTCCCCCCTTCCTCCTACGTCCTGCCCACGCCCTACCTGCCCGTGTACGCGGTTCTGGGGCTGGCCGCGGGGGTGGCGCTGGGGCTGGCGCTGATGGAAGGGGATGCGTTCGTCTGCTCGGGCCAGGCCCTGACGCCCAACCCGGCCTGGCTGCTCCTCCCCGCCGCCCTGCTGACGCCCCTGCTGTGGCTGGCGCGACGCCGCAAAAAGCTGCTCATCGCCGCGGTGATGGGGATGAGCATCCTGCTGGGGACGTGGCGCTATCTCTCCCATCCCTTCCAACCCTGCTTCCCCCCCGACGCGCTGGTGCATCACCACGCCGCGAACGCGTACGGTCGGCCCCGGGTCATGGAGGGGGTCATCGTCAGCTATCCGGTGGTGCGGGAAAGCGGGGCCCAGTACATCGTGCGGATGGATGCCATCTGGGAGGGGGAGCAGAAGCTGCCCGTGACGGGCCGGGCGCTGGTGCAGACATTGCAGACCGGATTCGAGTACGGCGACCGGGTGCGGGTGCGGGGGACGCCCCTCACGCCGCCCAGCTTCCCCCGCTTCGACTATCGCCGCTATCTGGCCCGCAAGGATGTGCACACCCTCATCCGCCGAGCGGAGCTGCACCTGCTGGCCGAGGATCAGGGGAATCCGTTGCTGACCGCGCTGTACGACGTGCGGGCCCGGGCCAGCGCCCTCCTCGATCAGCTCATGCCCCAGCCCTACGCGGCCCTGGCCAACGGCATGATCCTGGGCATCGAAAGCGGCATCCCCCGCCGCCTCTATGAGCAATTCAACCTGACGGGAACCTCCCATGTCATCGTCATCAGCGGCTCCAACATCGCCCTGGTCTCGGCCATCCTGCTCCTCCTGTTCACTGCCCTGGCCCGCGGGCGCAAAACCCTCGCCGCGTTCTTCACCCTGGCGGGCGTCGGGGGCTATGTGCTGCTGGTGGGCGCGGACCCGGCCGTGGTGCGCGCGGGCATCATGGGCGGGCTCTACGTCCTCGCCATCGCGCTCAACCGCCAGAGCGCGGCCCTCATCTCCCTGTGCATCGCCGGGCTGATCATGCTGCTCATCAACCCCCTCACCCTGTGGGATGTGGGGTTTCAGCTCAGTTTCATGGCCACCCTGGGCCTTATCCTCTTCAGCCAGCCCCTGCAGGCCCGCTGGGACGCGTGGGCGGGCCGACGGCTGCCCCGCCTGGCCAACAACCTCCTGGCCGAGGGCCTGCTCATCACCCTGGCCGCGCAGATCACGACCATGCCCCTGGTGGTGCACGACTTCGGGCGGCTCTCCCTCATCTCCTTCCTGGCCAACCTGCTCATCCTGCCCGTACAGCCGCCCATCCTCATCGGCGGCATGGCGGTCATCCCCCTGGCCGCGATCTTCTTCCCCTTGGGCCAGCTCATCGCCCTCATCCCCTGGGGCAGCCTGTGGTGGACGGTGTTCATCGTGGAGCGGATGGCCGCAGTCCCGTGGGGGTCGGTGGAAGTGGGCGCGTTCGGACGGCTGTTGGCCGGATTGTACTACGCGCTGTTTCTGGCCGGGTTTTTGGGATGGCTGGTGCGGAAGGAGCAGGGCGCGCGGACGTTGATTCCGCCCGGATATCGTCCGGCCCTGGTGAACGCGGCCCTGGCCGCGGGCGTGGTCATCCTCTCCTTGTGGATGGCTGCGACCGCGTGGGCGGCCCGGCCCGACGGCCGCCTGCACGTGCGCCTGCTGGGGATGGGCGACGGGGTGGCCTGGCACTTGACCACGCCCGCGGGAAGGCGCGTCCTGCTGGCGGGGGACATGCCGGAGGGCGCGCCCCTGGCCGACATCCTTCGCGCGCTGCCCGGCGGCCGCGCCCCGCTGGACCTGCTCATCCTGGAAAGGGAGGCAGGGCCAGATCTGGCCGCGCGGGCCGTGTTGCGGGCGGATGCGGGCCTGCGTCCGGGGACGGTCTTGCGTCTGGATGAGGAGGTTTCGTTGACGCTGGTGGATGCGCCCGCGGGCGAACCCCGGCTCTTCCGATTGACTTATGGCGAATTTTCGACGCTGCTGCCCCTGGTCAACAGCCAGGAAACCCAGGCCCGATGGCTGGCCCGGGGCCTGCTGACCCCGGTCACGCTGCTGGTGACGCCCTGGCCCAACACGGGCGCGTGGCCGCACCCCGACCTCCTGACCGCGCTCCGGCCTCAGGTCGTCCTCCAACCCCAGGGAGCCACCTATCCGCCGGGCGTGCAGCGGGCGCTGGACGCGCATCCGGGCCGGGTGCGCGTCCCCAACGACGCCATTATCGAGATCATCAGCGACGGGCGGGCCATCCAATTGCAACAACAACCCTACGCCATGGACATTCTTATCCAACGCTAATGTTTTTCATACCTGCGTCTAACCTTTCGGGAATAAGGTGCATCTAAGAAACTGGTGCGCGAAATCGCGCGCCGCGCCCAGGGTTGACGAAACCCCGCCTCCTGACTTATGATAGGAAGCCTTGAAACTGCATCCCACACGGGGGACCTAAGCCATGCCTTTGTACGAGTACCATTGCAATCAGTGCCACGTCGATTTCGAAGTGAGACGATCTTTTTCCGACACGGGCGCGCCCGCCTGCCCGGTGTGTCATGATAACGCGCACGTGACGCGCAAATTCTCCGCGCCTGCCATTGTATTCAAGGGCTCGGGGTTCTATGTCACCGATTCCCGCGGCAAGAATGCGGCCGGCGCGCCGACAAAGCGGGCCTCATCCAATGGCAATGGCACGCAGTCCAGTGCGGACGCGTC
>CAZDCN010000017.1:0-13404 GCA_964503945.1 uncultured Caldilineales bacterium | reverse complement strand
ACGACCTCACCTGGGATGCGGGCATGACCATTCCCTCCAGTTACACCATCACCAAAGAAAACACAACGGTCGAAACCGATCTCACGCCCGGCGATCCCATCAGCTTCACCATCACTATCACAAACACAGGCAAGACTTGGTTGGCTGTAGTCCCGCTGAAGGACGAATACGACACCGACTATCTCACCTATGTGGATGCCAATCCCGCTTCCGACGACAACCTTGACGATGGCGTCATCAACTGGAGCGACCTCACCGTGAGTTTCGGCCACGATCTGGCTCCCGGCGACAGCTTCACGGTCATCGTCAACTTCACCGCCAAGGCAGCCACCGATCCTGAACCCAACCACGAGACCATCAACACGGCCACTGCACACAATGTTCTGGCCGATCCCGATGGCCCCACAGGTCCCAATGGCGCCACCGGCCCGTTGGCGGATCAATCCGATGACGCGCCCGTGCGCATCCTCAACCCTGTGGGCGAGCCTATGGACGGGTTCTCCGCCACCGTAACAGGCGGGCAAGTCCAGGTGCATTGGCGCTCCCTGAGCGAAGCAAACATCCTGGGCTACAACGTTCTGCGACGCACCAAGACTGGCCAGTTCGAACAGGTGAACGCCGACCTCATCTTCGCCCGCTACGCGGGCTCGGATCAGGGTGCAACTTATAGTTTCACCGATGTCCCCATTGGTCTGGGCCAATATGTGTACGCGCTGGAGATCGTGCGCCTGGATGGTGGCGTTGAACGCTACGGGCTTGCCAGCATCACCATCAGTCTTCCCTCCCTCCGGCCCGATTTCGGCGCCAATCGCTAACAGCCAACTCCTCCTTGCTTCTGGCAGGCTCCTTCCGGAGCATCCCCCACTCCGGGGGAGCCTGCCCCTCATCGCCCCTCCCGCCCGCCAACGTTCGGTCCTTTTTGGCCGCCGTTGGCTCGCTTTGTGAGAGACCATCGCCATGCCCCAAAAATCAATCCACACGCGCATCCTCTCCTCTCTGCTCATCAGCGTTCTTTTGTTCGTTGCAGCCGCCAGCGCGCTCCATCCGGCGCTGGCTGCATCCGCGTTCAGGCCACGGGCTCAACGCGCCCCATCCGCCGCCACGGCCTGGACCCCCCAAGAGCCGGGCTATCGGGTTATCATCGACGCCACCCAGCCCGAGGGCCTTTACATGATGGATTACACGGCGCTGAGTAACGCAGGACTGCCGGTGGATACGCTGGATCCCCGCACCTTCCGCATGTTTTGGAGGGGACAAGAAATCGCCATCCATGTTTTGGGCGAGGCAGATGGCAGCTTTGATCCTGGTGACAAGGTTTTGTTCTACGGGCGCAATCTGGATGATCTCTTCTACGACGGTCTCTATTTCAACAACGATTATACGGGCGACGCCGTCTTCTGGCTGAGCTACGGCGGCCCCAACGGCAAACGGATGACCATTGTCAACGGCGCTCCCGCCAGCGCCCAGGCCCAGATATTCCCCCACAAGGAGCATCTGGAAAAGAATTACGCCTATTTACCTAAAAACCCGCTGGTCGAGGGAGAAGACCACTGGTACTGGCAGAAGATCGAGGCCTATGGCTCGGGCAGCGCCTCGCGAGATTACAGCTTCACGGCGCATAACATCGCCACCGATAACGTCACCGGCACGCTCACTGTCAAACTGGTCAGCACCATCGGTGATGGCAAGGTCCATGAACTGACTCTGTTGGTCAACGGCAATCAGGTCTATCACAACAAGGGGGATTGGGTGGATGACACTCTGTTCGAGGCCACAGCCCAAGTGCCCCAAAGCTATTTCCAGGAGGGGACAAACACCATCACGGTTAAGATAACCAATGATCCCAACTCGGGCGGCAGCATCGATCAGGTGTACACCAACTGGCTGGAAGTCGCTTATTACGACACCTTCGTGGCGGAGAACGACGCCCTGATCAGCGTCAACGAAGCTGCAACCCTTCAACAATACGCGATCAGCGGCTTCAACAGCAGCGACATCATCCCCTACGACGTCAGCGATCTGACCGATGTCAGGATCATCGACCAAGGTCAGGTGACCGGCGCGGGTCCCTACACCATCAACTTCGACAGCGACGCCGCCCGCCTTCTCACGGTCTCCCCCAACGCATGGCTCACCCCCGCCCGCATCGAAGCGGTCACCTATCCGACCTCCACCTATGCGCCATCCGATTTGTTGGACGCCTCCCTCACGGCGGATTACATCCTCATCACCCATCGGGATTTCTGGAGTCAGGCCGAACAGCTGGCGCAGCACCGCTCGGCCGAATACGACGTCGCGCTGGTCGATGTTCAGCGCATCTATGACCAGTTCAACGGCGGGATGATGTCTGCGGAGGCTATCCGCGATTTTCTCAGCTACGCCTATTTCAACTGGGCCGTGCGTCCTCAGTACGTGCTGCTCATGGGAGACGGGACTTATGACATGCGCAATTACGGTGGCAACAGCTTCCCCACCTACATCCCCGTCTTTTTGAAAATTGTCGGTTCCGTCACGGGCGAGACCGCATCTGAAAACCGATTTGTCACCCTGGAGGATGACCCCACCTACGGTGACCTCATGCCCGACATGTACCTGGGGCGCTTCCCCGTCAACTCAGCCCAGGAAGCTCAGGACCTGGTGGACAAAACCATCGGGTACGAAAACGCCTCCTGCGACCCCATGCCCACCGACGTGCTTTTCGTGGCCGATGATGAGGATAGCAATTTGTATTGGGATCTCTCGGACGAGCTGGCCGACGGCTACGATGATCCCCCGACAAACACCGTCAAATACCTCCCCGCGCCCTACACCCCGGTCAAGAAATATCTGGGCAAGGATTGCAACTACGCGCCCGACGGCGACGCGGCCAGCGGCGAGGAATGCCGTCAGCAGATCACCGATCAGATTAACATGACCAACACCCTGCTGGTCAGTTATGCGGGCCATTCCACCAAAAATTATTGGGCCGTGGAACAGGTGTGGACCGAGAACATGGTGGTCAATGATTTCACCAACAGCGATTTCTGCAAAATGCCCGTGACGCTGAACCAGGGATGCGACGAAGGCTATTTCCATGATCCCACCGACGCCGCGGTCAGCGAGGTGGGCGTGCGAAAGGCGGGCTCGGGCCTTATTGGCGCTATCACGCCCTCCTACTATGGATTGCCTTACGGACACCAATATCTGGCCAAGGGCGTCTTCCTGGCCCTTTTCAACGATGGCGTCCAGCAGGCGGGCCGGGCTCTGGTAGAAGGCAAAAAGTACGCCTTCGATCGCGGAGGATACACCAAGGAAATCGATGGTTACCTCTTCCTGGGCGATCCAGCACTAAAGATCAAAACCAGCCCCGCCTCCACCCTCGGCGCAGTCAATTCCTCTATCGCCAAATCAGGCAGCACGGTGCAGATATCCTGGGACGCCGTCACCGGCGCGACGCAATACGACATCTACCGGGCCGTGGATGATCCCTACTTCACGCCTGTGGATCCCCCCTATGCCACCGATGTCACTTCCCCATGGACCGATCCCGATCCCAACGCCCTGGGAGATCCCGCCCAAAACTACTTCTACGTTGTCCGCGCCCGCGACAACAATGGCAATACCAGCGACGGTGTCCACCACGGCGAATTCGATTTCGCTTTAACGCCGGGCCAGTAATCCAACCTCCGACATGTCCCAAATTGCCCACCTTTGTCTTCCACGCCAAATTCCATGTTGCGCTTTTTCTTTGTCCTCTCCATCTTCATGACGGGCCTGTTCTTGACTACGCCCGCGCGCGCCGCCGATTCCGTCCCCTGGCAGCCTCCCGAACCCGCTTTCAAGGTGCTCGTCGACGAATCCGGAATCTATCGTCTGACCTACGAAGATTTGGCCACTGCGGGACTGCCCGTGGACTCACTGGATCCCCGCACCCTGCAACTCTACGGTCAGGGACGGGAGCTGGCCATGCTGGTTTTGGGAGAGGAAGATGGTCGGTTCGATCCTCAGGATGAGGCGCTTTTCTACGGTGAGGCCGCCGACACCCGTTACACGGATGTCAACGTCTATTGGTTGACTTATGGCCGGGAATCAGGCAAACGTGTGGGCGTGCGCGCAAGCCGCGAAGTTGGCCCCGAGCTGACGGTGTATCCCGAACGGACTCGATTTGATGAAAACTACATTTATGTTTCCAATCTACCACTAAACAACAATCATGACCACTGGTACGGGCCTTCCATCCAGGCTGCGGGCCTGAACGTTCCCAAAGAACGGATCATCACCCTCACACTGGATGCCCTGGAACCAGGGAGTGAAGCTCGATTTCAAGGTCTTTTCGCGGGAAACGTGACAGGCGTACACCATCTGCGCATCCTCGTCAACGACGCAGAGGTCTATGACGGGCAATGGGAAGACCGCACCTTGCATTGGGTGGACGCGCCTATTCCCGCCCACGCGCTCCGATCGGGCGAGAATCAAGTCCGACTCATCCTGTTGAACGACACGCCGGGCCAGCTTTTCGACATGATCTACATCGACTGGGTGGAGATCGCGTACGCCCGGCAACTCGTCGCCCGGGACCAGCAATTGGCCTTTGACTCCCCTTCGGGCGCATGGACCTATGAAGTTCATGGCTTCAACAGCGCCGATCTCCTGGCCTTCGACATTTCCGACCCGCAGACTCCTATCCTGATCACGGGCTGGCGGATCCACAGCCAGATGGACCTGCCCTTCGTCAGTTTCCTGCCCTGGGTGCAGCCATCCGTCAGGAGCGCCCGCATCATCCGGGACGCCGAAGCCTCAGAGCGCCACACGCTCGTGTTCGGGGATGGTGGGAATGCGCCCCGACGCTATTTGATCTTGGCTGCTTCCCAAATCCGCTCGCCCCTCCACATCCAGGCCGATACGCCTTCCCGACTGGCCGACGCATCTCAGGGCGCGGACTATATTCTCATCACCCATCGCGACTTCTGGAATCAGGCCAAGCGGCTGGCCGACTATCGAGCGGGCCAGGGGCTGCGCGTGGCCCTGGTGGATGTCCAGGACATTTACGACGAATTCAATTTCGGCCTCATGTCCGCAGAGGCCATTCACGACTTCCTGGCCCACGCCTACGCCCATTGGCCCCCGCCCGCACCCCAATTCGTGCTTCTCATGGGGGATGGAACCTACGATATGCGGCGCTATCTGCCCGACACCGCCAACACATACATCCCCCCCTATCTCACCTATGTGGACAAATTCCTGGGGGAAGTCGCTACTGATAACCGTTATGTCTCCGTTGTTGGGGAAGATTTTCTCCCTGATATGCATATCGGGCGCATGCCCGTAAACACGCCGGCGGAAGCCCAGCGTCTGGTGGACAAAACCATCGCCTACGAAACCCAGGCAGCGTCGGGCGACTGGCGACGCCGCGTGCTCTTCATAACCGACGATCTGGAAGGAGGCGGAGGCGACTTCTACGCGCTTTCCGACGAACTGGCCGACGGATACGCGGATCCGCCTGACAACACCATCAAATTCCTGCCCGAAGGCTATGACCCCATCAAAGTCTATTTGGGCCTCACCTGCGATGCCAACAACCCTTCGATAGCGGATGAATGCAAACGCCAAATCGTAGAAACCCTGGAGGGTCCCGGCGCCTTGATCATGAACTATATCGGCCATGCCACCAAAGAATACTGGGCCGCAGAGCGGTTGATGGATCAGGCCACGGTGGACCATCTTGCCAATGAAGGTCAGTGGCCTATTACCCTGGCCATGGCCTGTGTAGACGGTTTCTTCCACGAACCCCGACAAGGAGCCCGCTCTTTCGCCGAAGCCAATGTGCTCTCTCAGGGCGGCTCCGTGGCCAGCTGGTCAGCGACCAGTCTGGGACTGGTAAACCCTCACCAGCTATTGGAAAAAGGCTTCTTTCTGGCCTTGTTCCATGATCGCCTCTCCACCCTGGGCGAAATCACCACCGCGGCCAAATGGTACGTGGACCAACACGCGCCACCGGGCTCATCTCGCTATCAGGAAGTGATCGACGCTTACACGCTTTTCGGCGACCCCGCACTGCAAATCTCTTTACCTACGCCATAACACAACCCATTCCATTTTTCGTATCACCCAAAAGGAGCTTCGACCATGAGAAAACCATTGACCATCATCACGTTGATCACTGCATTCATGCTCAGTCTGATGCTCGTCCAGATGCCAGGAGCATTCGCCAGCCCCGGAAGCCCGGATGGTCTAAACACGCTCGGCGACTTCGTCTGGTTCGATGAAAATGGCGACGGCATCAAAAATGAAAGCGCTGAATGGGGAAGCTCGGGCATCGATGGCGTCCTCGTGGAACTCTACATTGACGATGGAGACGCCGTGTTCGAACCGGGAACCGCAGACACCCTGGAAAAATCAATGACGACCGGCGACAACGCCGCTTCGCCCGATGTCGAACACGGCTGGTATGACTTCGTTGATCTGGGAGACAACTTGGGCTGGTGGGTGTATATCCCCGACAGCAACTTCGATCCCGGCGGCCCTCTGGAAGGTTACGAATACACCGGTGACCTGGGCCCCTTCGATTACAACGGTCCCAACCCGCGTTACGTGCATTTTGGGACCGGCCCCGTTGATTACAATGATGCGGACTTTGGCTTCACCCTGAAAAATATCGTCTCCATCGGCAACCTGGTCTGGGACGACGTCAACGGGAATGCTGTAGTCGACGCGGGCGAGACAGGTATCGACGGAATTACAGTGGAACTGTTTCTCGATCGGGATGGTGACGGCATGTGCGAGCCTGGAGCCGACGATGGCGCGGCGGTGGATACAACGCAAACCGCAAATGGGGGCATTTACCAGTTCCTCAACCTCACGCCCAGCACGGCAGGAGATCCCACCACCTTCTATTGCGTTGGCGTGGTGAAGGCCGATCTCTCCAGCGCCGGGTATGGATATAGCAGCCAGGGCGGAGATCATAATCCCGATCAGGCTGACAATGATGACGACGGCATCCCTTCGGGTGCATACGTTCTGAGCCAGCCATTCGCCGCCATCAAAGGAGGACAAACAACTACGGACAGCGGCGACCCCGCCGGCTACGCCGACAGCAGCGCTTATATGACCGTGGATTTCGGGTTCTTCAAGACAAAAAGCGGCGGCGGGCCCAATGCTGTCACCCTCAGCAACATGAATGCACGAGCAGGTGGCGTTCCCTGGCCTCTAGGTCTGATGGTCTTCGGCGTCGTGGGCGGCGCGTTCGCCTGGCGGCGGCGCTAACCCGCACCCAGCATCATGCTTTTCTCAGGCCCCGCCGGTTGGCGGGGCTTTTTGTGCTACAATATCCCCATGGATTTCCTCGCCCGACTGCGCCACTTCATCCGGCGTCACGCCCTTATCCCTAACCGCGCAAGGGTGATCGTCGGCGTCAGCGGCGGCCCGGACTCCCTGACCCTGCTCCACGCCTTGCATCGTCTCGCGCCTGAACAGGGCTGGCAGGTGCACGCAGCCTGTCTCAACCACGGGCTTCGCCCCGAAGCCGAGGCGGAAGCCCGCTTCGTGGCCGAACTGGCCGCGGCCCGGGGCCTGGGCTGCACCATCGAACGGGCCGATGTGCAAGCCATCGCCCGACAGCCGGGCGTCTCCCTGGAAGAAGCCGCTCGCCAGGCCCGCTACGCCTTTCTGGGCCGCACCGCCCGGCGGCTGAACGCACCCGTTGTCGCTGTGGGCCATCACGCCGACGATCAGGTGGAAACCATCCTCATGCACCTGCTGCGGGGCAGCGGGCTGGCCGGACTGCGGGGAATGCCCCCTGCGGTGGATTTGCACGCGCTGCGATTGTCGGCAGTACAAAAATCGGAAGATGCATCCCTGGCCGGAATTGCCCTGATTCGACCTCTGCTGCCCTTTAGCCGGGAAGAAATCCTGGCCTACTGCCGAGAGCAGGGCCTGGAGCCGCGTTGGGACCTCTCCAATCTGGACACGAGCTTTTTCCGCAACCGCCTGCGCCACGAGATCATCCCTTCGCTCAAGGCTATTAACCCGAACCTAACCACGACCTTGACCCGCACCGCATTCGCGCTTCAAGGGGATTACGAGGTGCTGGACGCGCATCGTCGCTCGCTGTGGAGCGAACTCGCCCAAGTGGAACCGGGCCGGGTGCGCCTGGAGCTGGCCCCTTTCCGCGCCTTGCTCCGAGGCGACCAGCGGGCGCTGCTGCGACGAGCCATCGCCACACTGCGGCCGGAGCACCGCAATATCAGTTGGGAACACACCGAGCGCGTCCTGGACGTACTGGCCGAGGACCCGACACGGGCCAGCGGCGGGCCCTACACACTGACCGCTGAGCTCGTCGCCTATCTCGCCTATGACTGGCTAGACGTGCAGGAACCTGACTTTCTTCCCCAAGACGTTCCGCAAATTCCCTTCCCCAAACGCCTGCCTCTGCCAGGTCACATCGATCTGGGCCCTAACTGGCGCCTGGTCGCCCGCGAAATCGCGTGGGAGCCAGGTGAAGTTCCTTGGATGCGAACACGCTCGCCCAACGTCATCTGGCTGCCTCGCGATATTCCCCAGCCCCTGACGGTGCGTCCCCGTCGTCCCGGCGACCGCATGCATCCCCTGGGCCTGGATGCAGAGAAGCCCATCAAAGATTTGCTGAACGAACGCAAAATCCCTCGTCCCGAGCGAGCGCACTGGCCCCTGCTGGTGGATGCACGCGGCCGCATCCTGTGGCTGGTGGGCCTGCGCGCCTCCGCGCTGGCCCGGGTCCCGCCCGACGCGCTCCAGGCGTGGGAGGTGCGGTTAGAACAGACCGCATGAGTGAGGCGCGCCGGAATTTCATGCGCTCATGCTTTCCTGCTCGCCCCCGCCAACGCCCTCACTCTGGCAACAACACGCCCTCGTGGCGCAACAACCACGCCTTGCGCCACAAACCGCCCGCATAGCCCCCCAGCGCCCCATCCGAGGCGATGACGCGATGGCAGGGCGTGATGATGACGATGGGATTCCGTCCGTTGGCCGCGCCCACCGCCCGCACCGCCTTCGGATTTCCCAATGCCTCTGCAATCTGCCGATATGTTCGCACCTCGCCGTAGGGTATACGCAACAACTGCCGCCACACAGAAAGCTGAAACGATGTGCCACGCAGCCTGATGGGCAAGTCGAAGGCCGTGAGTTCGCCCGAGAAATAACCCGTAAGTTGACGAATAGCTTCCCGCAAGATTGCGTCGGGCGCATGGGCTTGCCGCGGAGCCTCGGTGAACCGGGCCGCGAGCAGCGCGCCGCCATCGCTCTCCAGCTCGATGAATCCAATGGGAGAATGGAAATACGCGTGGACATGCATGATGGCAGTTTAGAGGGTGAGCAGGGTTTTGTCAACCTGATATTTTCGCAGTTTACAGAATAAAAAAATCTCGCCTTCGCCCCCTTCGCCCGACGCTTGCACAGCTCCCTGATTCACGGTAGGATCACGCCATGCCCCGGCGCATGCTCGCCATTAAACTCGCGGATCTGGGTGATGTGCTCAACATTACCCCGGCCTTACGCGCCCTGCGCCAAACCTTCCCCAACTGCCAACTGGACGCGCTGGTCAATCCCCATACGGCCATGATCCTGGAAGACTCGGGCCTGGTGGATGAGGTCGTTCTCTTTCCCAAAACCCGCTTCGAGGGGATGGCAGCGCTAAAACCCACGGCCTGGGGGCCGCTGGCCAGATACATGCGCATGCTTCGGCGCAGAGGCTACGACACCGTCATCAACTTCCACCATCTCACCACGAAGATGGGACGAGCCAAACAGCGGGCGTTGGTCAGCGCCACAGGAGCGAGCACAGTGGTTGGACTGGACAACGGCCACGGGCGCTGGCTGACGCTGCCAGTGGAGGATCGGGGGTTCGGCCACAAACGCGAGGTGGAATACTGGCTGGACCTGGCCCGGGCGTTAGGGGCTGCCACCACCGATCTCAGCCTGCACCTGCCTTTGAACGACGCGGAGCAGGCTCGGGCCGACGCGCTGCTGGCCGAGACGGGCCTGGAAGCGGGCGAGTTCGCCGTGTTTCATCCCGGATCCGGGGGCTTTTCTCTGGCCCGGCGCTGGGACCCGCCTAAGTTCGCAGCCCTGGCCGCGGCCCTGCACCGGCGGCGCGGCATCCCCACCGCTCTGGTGGGCACGCCCGACGACAACTCCTCGCAAGTGCTGGCCGCCAGCAGCAGCCCTCTCATCGATCTCAGCGGCCGCACCAGCTTCCGCGAGCTGGCCGGCGTGTTAAAACGAGCCCGGATTTTCGTGGGCGCGGATAGTGGCGTCATGCACCTGGCTGCAGCCGCCCGGGTGCCGGTCGTCGCCATCTTCGGCCCCACCAACCATCGGGCATGGGCCCCCTGGACGCCTTACAGCCCCAGCCGGGTGGTGCGCCTCGACCTGAATTGCTCTCCCTGCGCCTATGTGGGCCACGCGGTGGGCCAGAGGGAAGGCTGCGCGGCCCGCACTTGCCTGGCCGATCTCACCGTGGATCACGTTCTGGCTGCGGTAGAGGCGCTGCTGGACGAGACGCCTTGAGAAGCCTTCGACGACGGCCTTCGTGGGGCTAGTTTCGCACCAAGGCCAGGCGCAAGGCATTGAGAGGACGCAGGTTTTTCGCGCCTAAGCCCATGCCCCGGGCCAGGACATCCTCCTGCGCCAGCGTTTGGCGGCACGTCCAGATGGGATGCAGGGCCGCGAGAAGCGCCGCACCCGTAGGCGTCAGCAGTTCCACATCCACCGGCCCGGCCACATGGGGGATACGATGGCGCTTGAGGATGGCTGACGTGGCGGGCGCAGGCGCGGGCAACCTTCCATGACTGAACGTGATGACGCCGCCCCCCACGGCCACGGGAAAATAACAACGCACATCGTTCAAATCCACACCCAGACGTTGCAATCCAACCGCCGCACCTATCACATCCAGCAGGATGTCTTGGGCTTCGTGCAACACCGCCTCTTCGCCCGCATGGCTGTGGGGTGCGCCCCGTTTGTGCAATTCCAGATGATCGCTGTCCGCCAGCCACCCGTCATCCCCAAGTCCGGTCTGATCCAACGACCGAATGTGAGGCTTGATATCGAGGATGGGCGTGCCGTCGAACAGGTCCAGCGGGCCGATCAGGAGACGGTTGCCCTCCACACCCCGCACCTCGGTCAAGGTAAGGCCGATGGGATTCGGGCGGTTGGGGGATCGGCTGGCAAATAATCCCACCTGTTTCTTCTCCCTCGCCTGCCAGGGCGGAGTTACCTGCAGGGCGTATCCGGCGCTATGATGCAGCCAGGAGAGGATGAACACATGGGAGAAAGTCTCGATTTGATCCAGGCCCGCCGCGAATTCGGGGTAGAGTTCAACGGCGAAGTCACCGACAGCATCCTCTTGCGGCTGATAGGGCGGCTTGTCACCATGATGGTGGTGAGTTGGATGAGTCGCGTCATCGTGATCATGGCCTCCGTGATGGTATGGCGTGCGGGCGACGCCAATGGGCTGAACGTGCATTGCTCCGAAGTCGAGACGTCCACTGCTATGGGCCTCACGTTCCGCTTCGATGAGAATGCCCAGGGCGCGGCGGGCGAAATCTGCATAGGGTTTCGATATTTTCTCTGTCTCGATAGCCTGCTCCAACAAGGTGCGAGCTCGAGATTCGTGCAGACCGGCTTCATTCGCGGCCAACGCGATCCTGAGGCGATTGGCTTCTCCCTCAGGCGTAGGAACGGTCTCCAGAGCGATGTCAGCATCACCCAGCAATTGGGCAACGCGCGTCATTGCGCCCAGAACCGCGTCCGCGGGCGCGCCCAGACCGATGAGCGCGGCCGAAAACATATCGCCAGCCATGCCCATGGCGGGATCGATGAGCAATTGTGAAGTCATGTCGCAATGTTCCTCATGATATGTGGTGTAAAAATGCCGGACGACGTCATGCAACCTTTGCCCGAAATCACGCGTCCAAGGAATGGCTGCGAATGCCGGACGCATTTTCGATGCAAGGGAAAAGCCATTATAATCGGAAATCGACCAGGCCAGAAACTCCACCATCTGACATCGAGGTGAACAATGACGCTGAAACTGTTGCTGCTGCAGGCCCGTCGGGCCACGGATCCCGCCCGCCGTGAAGAGCGGGTTTCTTTTGCCAAACGACTGCGCGTGCCCCTGGACGCCATCGTCCCCCACGATTTGCTGCAAGGGCCGCCGTCACTGGATTTGGTGAAAGCGCATCGGGCGGTGCTCATCGGCGGTTCAGGCGAATTCGACGTCTCCAAACGCAATCTGCCCCACTTCGATGCCACGCTCCAGCGGCTGAGGGAAATCACCGATTTGGGGCTGCCCATGTTCGCCTCTTGTTTCGGATTCCAACTCATGGTGCAGGCTCTGGGCGGGAACATCGTCAACGACCCCGAGACCACGGAAATCGGAACGTTTCCCATCTATCTCACAGAGGAGGCGAGGAATGACGAGCTGTTCAGCATCCTGCCCGATGAATTTCTGGCGCAATTGGGCCACAAAGAGCGGGCGGAGACCATGCCGCGAGGCGTGATCACCCTGGCCTTCAGCGACAAGGTGGCCCATGAAGCCCTGCGCATCCCCGGCAAACCTATCTGGGCCACCCAATTTCATCCCGAGCTTGACCTGGAAGACCACCTCGTGCGCTTCCGTCGTTATCTGCACATCTACGCCCATCTCTTCAGCGAGGAGGAAATCGAGGAGATGCTGGCGTCCTTCAAGCCCAGCCCGGAGACGGAGAAGTTGCTGCCCCGATTCATGGAGATCGTATGCGCGCCTTACGACATCCCCTGCAACCAGCCTGATTTCTGGGCGGAAGCCAAAGTAGTCGCCGAAGGGCCCGTTGTCCCAGAATCGGAAACATAAATACTGTCCCTTTAAGCAAGTTACCCTCTCCACATATCAAGTTCCTCCCACCCCGACCCGTTTTGCATGGGGGCTCTTTCATCCCTTTCCCTTTTCAATTTTGACGGGATGCGAAAGAATACAGTAAACTGAATGCCAAACATACCGTCCCAATCCCATCAACTCGCGTCCCTTCCTCCCCAAGGAGCGCCTGCCATGACCCTTGAAGAGCGCCTTCACGACATCCTCCGACATGCATACGCCCATGCCCCTGCGGTGCGAAAACGCTTTGATGACGCGGGCCTGACGCCCGACGACATCCAGACCCTCGCCGATCTGGACAAAATCCCTGTGCTCTCCAAAGACGCAGTGGTGGAGTTGCAGCGACAGGACCCACCCTTCGGAGGCCTGCTGGCGGCGCCTTTGGCCGAGGTCAAGCACCTGTTCTTCTCGCCCGGGCCCCTATGCGAACCCGCTCTCAGCGGCTTTGATCCCACCCGCACGCCCATGGTGCAGGCGGCCCTCCGCCGCGCACGTTTTCAGGCGGGCGGTGTGCTCCTCCACACCCTCTCCTCCCA
>CAZDCN010000016.1:3054-13409 GCA_964503945.1 uncultured Caldilineales bacterium | reverse complement strand
GACACATCCGCCTGGGAGCCTACATTCCTAGCCTTTTTCCCTTTGCGCCTCTGCGTCTTGGCGTGAGGCATCTATTTTCGGAACAGCCAGCCCATACGCCCGGGCCAGCCGGGGCGCGATGCGGGGCCAGTCGAAGCGGGCCGCGTTTTCTCTGGCGGCCAGGGAGAGCCTGCGCGCGAGTTGGGCATCCTCCAGCAGACGAAAGATATGATGGGTGAGGGCCTCGATATCGCCCACGGGAGCCAGCAGACCGTTGTCGCCGTCGGCGATCAGGTCGGGAATCGCGCCCGCGTCGGTGGAGACGATGGGCAGCCCGCTGGCGCTGGCCTCGATGAGGGTGAGGGGCAGATTGTCCACCGCGGAGGTGTTGAGAAAGATGTCCGCGTCATCGTAAAGCGCGGGGATGCGGTTCGCGGGAACCGGGCCCATCAAGGCGACCCCGGCCACCCGCTCATCCCGAACCCTGGCTTCCAGGACCGCGCGCAGGGCGCCCTGGCCCGCCAGGGTGAGCGTGGCGTCGGGATAGCGGCGTTGCAGCCGGGCGAAGACCGCCAGCGCGTCCTGAGGGCGGTAGTGGGCTTCGAGATGGCGCAGCCAGAGGATGCGCGGCTGCACCGGGCCGCGCGGGCGAAAATGAAAGCGGGCGAGAGGGACGATGTTGGGGACGATCTCGGGCGTCAGGCCATAGGCCCGGAAGATCGCGGCTTGAGTGGGCGTGAGGGTGAGGAGGGCATGATAGCGCATAAGCGCGGGGCGGGCCAAACGGCCATAGCGGGCCATGAACGCCGCGGCCTCGCCGCCGTGGTAGGTGACCACCAGGCGCTTGCCCCAACGCCGGGCCTTCAAACCCGCCACCGCGGGCATGAACCCCCACCACGACGCCGCGTGCACGTGCAGGATATCCCATCCATCGCGGGTGCGGCGCAGCGCGCGGAAGATATGCGCCACCTGCGCCAGGGGAAACGCGCCCCGACGCCATCCCTTCCCCCGCCAGCCTGGCAGGTCCGTGTTGATGCGCGTGACCTGCGCGCCCGCCTGGGTCAGGGCGTCGGCCAGGATGGCGCATTGCATGGCGACGCCGCCGGGCCGGGGCGGGAAAGGCCCCAAAATCGCAACGCGCACGCCCGACCAGCGTGCGTCCTGGCGTTCGCGCGTCATCACACCTCGCTGGGCGAACCCTGGATGACTTCGGAGATGAAGAAGCGCCGTTTGCCCGCGGGCGTGGGCGCGATGGCGTCCACATAGGTCAGGGTGAGATGGATGTTGGGACCCAGATAGTTGCCAAAGGTCTCTCGAATGGCCTTCTCATGCTCTCGGGTGAACCGCTCATTCGCCACCAGTTTCACTTCCACCTCCTCGTAATCATGCTGGATGACCTGAAACGCGTCCACTTCGGGCATGTGCCCGAAGAAGCCGGTGAAGTGATGGACGCTGAGCCAGCGGCCGTCCCGGGTGACGAACAAATCGGTCAACCGGCCCTCCAGGCGGGTGAGGCGGGGAAGGCCGCGGCCGCAGGCGCAGGGCTCGTGAGTCAATGCGCCCACATCCCGCACATTGTAACGAATGAAGGGGGTGGCCGTGGCCTCCAGGTTGGTGAGCACGATCTCGCCTGCTTCGCCATCGGGCACGCGCTGCCCATCTTTGATGATCTCCACAAAGATGGTCTCGGCGTTGATGTGCAGCCCTTGATGCGCGTCGCACTCCCCCGCGATCTGCATGCCATCCGCGCCATATTCGTTGAACACCCGGCCGGGGGCGAAGGCCTTTTCGATGCTTTCCCGCATGTAGGGCGTCAGCGTCTCGCCTGTGGTGATGACCGCGGGCACGGGCGCGTTGAGGCCCGCGCGGTTCATGTATTGGGCCAGGAAAAAGCCGGTGGACGCGTATGTGCGAAGCATCACCGGATGAAAGTCCGCGATGCGCCGGGCGTAGTCATCCAGCTTTTCGTCGGTGATGTCGATCATGGGCAGCCACAGATGCCGCAGCAACCGCCATTCCAGTTTGGAAAACAGAGGATGCCCGCTGAATCCCCGGTTGGCGGAGACGGTGAAGGTGGCGTAGCGTTTGCCGAAATCGTACCCCGCCATCTCCCAAAACCGGTAAAGCCCGGCCCATTTCTTCGCCTTTTGCTTTTTGGTCGTCCAGTATTCCAGATATTCGCCCGTGGAGCCGCTGGAGGAGGCGTGAATGAGCTCGCTGTCCGGAATGGACTGATCGCGCAACGTGGTCTGATAACGGGGCGTGATAACCTTTTTGTCGATGATGGGCAGTTTCACCAAATCATCGGTGGTCTGAATGTCCGCGGGCTTCAAGCCCCGTTCATCCATCACCTGACGATAGAAGGGCACATGCTCATAGACGTGGGCAATGAGCCGCCGTAACTTGGCGTTTTGCAGCTCGCGGAGCTGCTCGGGCGACCGCCATTGACTGGCCTCCAGGCCCTTCAAATAGGGAAGAAAATCCTGATAGCCCGCGAGACGCGCGCCCGCAGGCAACACAACGTTCCGGAGAAACTGGCTGTAACGTGTCATGGAGTTTGGTGCGACGCCGGACTGGCGCTGTCGGTGAAGGAGCCGCCGCCCAGGGTGGCCGAGATGGCCCCGCCCATGACGGCGAAGAAGATGAGATTGGCGTAAGCAGAAAATGTATTGTCGAAAAACGCGATGGGAAGGAAATAGGCGGCCAGCGCGGCCAGGGCCATCTGAATGTAGAGGGGAAAGAGCTTGCGCTCCTTCCGCCGCGGCCATCCAATGACCGCCAAGGTCAGCCCCAGCCCCAACATCATCAGCAGATATCCGCCCAACAGCGCGTATCCGCCCGAGACCAGGAAATTGAGATAGGAATTGTGGGTGGTGGAGAGAACGTTGACGCCGTTCTCGCGAAAACCCAGCCCCGCGGCCAGCCGTCCGAACCATCCCCATCCCACGCCGAGATAAGGCGCGCGTTGATGGATCTTCAGGCCCGTTTCGATGGCCTCCAGCCGGTAGTCGATGGGGCTTTCGGAGCCGAGTCGATGGGCTACGGAGGTGTTTTCCAGCGCGCTCCAGCTCAATCCCACCATCAACGCGAGGATCAGCAGCACAGGCAGCACATATTTCAGCAGACGGCGGTTGAGGAAGGAAAACACCAGGGGTCCCACCGTCCCGCCCAACATGGCGGAGCGGTTGAAAGTGGCGATGATGCCCGCTTCCAAAATCAACAGGCTCACCAGACAGAGGGCTTTGTGGCGATACCCTTTGGCCTCGATGCTGAGCATGATGGCCAGAGGAACGCCCATGGCCAGGGCTAGGCCGATGTAGGCGGGGTTGGCCAGAAAGCTGCTGACCTTGCGAATGTCGCCGCTGTAGATGCGGGCGCCGGCGCCGACGCGGAAGGGCGCGAAACCGGTGGCCTGCTCCACGATGGCCGCGATGGCGATGATGACCGCGATGCCCAACACGGCTTTCGCCAGCTTTTGAAAGTCCTCAGGCCGGGTGAGCAACTGCCGGGCGATGAAATACGCCAGGAGGGGGATCAGGAATGCGTCGAAGACCGATTGCACGCCCCACAGCCAACCGTAATAGCCCCGAAACGCGGACCAAAGCAAGGGGATAACGAAGAAGGGGATGGCCAGTTCGAAAAAGGTGAGGGTCATGAACTTGCGACGCCCCAACGCCACCTGGGCCAGGAGATACACGGCCAAGACGCTGCCCACCACCCGCGTGTAGCTGAGATCGGGGATGCCCGCGGGCATGTGCAGATCGAACCGCCCGAAAGGCGCGAAGGGGATGAAGAACAGCCAGACCAGAAAAGCGAGGAGGGGATCGAAATAGATGAGCGCCAGGGTGAAGCCGATGGCGCTCACCGCGATGAGATAATCCGCGAGTTCGGGCTGAAACAACACCGCCCAGGCCAATCCCGCCGCCGCCAGCACGCCGACCAGCGCGACGAGGGCGTTCAACAAGTTGGCTGTTTTTCGGGGTGAAGCCAGGGCGTCCATGCCGTTATCATAGCCCAGATTCCGGCCTTTTGACAAGCCCTTCCCGCGTTTCCCTTTCGATAAACGTCACGCCAAAGGCCCGAAACCCGCCATGCGCGCCCAACACCGGCCCCGCCTCGGCTATCAGAATCTCCTCGCTGGGAAAGTCCATGACGGGTGCGATGGCGTCGGCCAGGGCCTGGGCCAGCTCGGGCGCGCGGGTGTGGGCCACGGCCAGACTTTCGGCCCGCCGCCCTTGAAAGTGCTGCGCCATGTGGCGGACGCCCTTCTTGGGGCTGCGCACCGCGCCCGCGAAGGTCAACGCGCCTTCTTTCATCTCCAGGAGGATGCGGATGGAGAGCATGGAGGACATGCGTTTGGCCACGTTCATGGCCAGGGCGATGCGCCCGCTGCGCTGGATCGCGTCCAGGGAGTCGAGGTAGAGCATGAGTCGAAGCCGCGAGCGGGCGTCGGTCAGATGGGCGAGGATGGCGTCCATGGGTTCGCCCTGGGCGATGAGCTGCGCGGCCCGCAACACCAACAGCCCCTGGGCCAGGGAGATGCCCCAGGAGTCGAAGACCTGCACCCGGCCCCCGAAATCCTGGACGGCCAGCCGCGCGTGCTCATAGACGCTGCTGTGTTTGCCGGTCACGGTGATCATCAGGGCCTGACGGGCCTGGGCCAGCGCCTGTTGATAGGCTTCAGCGAACACGGCCGGGGAGGGGGCCGCGGTGCGGGGCGTCTCGCCCGCGGCGAAGCGCGCCCAGAATGCCTCCCGGCGTTCGTAGGCATCCGGAAAGGCCTCTTCGCCGAAATGGATGTGCAGGGGAACGACCGCGATGCCGTAGCGTTTCAGCAAGGCGGGCGGGAGATCGCTCGCGCTGTCGGTAATCAGAGCAAGGGTCGACATGGATGCCAGTGTAATTCAAATCCGCCGTTGAAACAACCTCACCCAATAGCCTGCTTCCCTCGCCCGCCCCACATCCTCGAACCCCCGGGCCCGATAATACCCCTTCAGAAACTCATTGCCGTCCCAGCAATCCAGCCGCAGCCGGGCCTTGCCCCGACGCCGCGCGGCGTTCCCCGCGGCATCCAATAACCGACCGCCCAGGTCCCGCCCCGCGGCCCACCGCGCGACCGTCAACCCGCTGAGATACATCGCGTCCGCGGGCGCGTCGGGCCAGACCGCGGGCGCGATCTCGGTCAGCAGGCATCCTCCGGCCAACCGTCCATCCACCTCCGCCAGGATGAGACAGCCGCGCTGGAGTTGGGCCAGGAGCTGGGGCCGCGCCGCGCGGTGTTCGCCGGGCCGCCACTGGCGGACGCCCTTGGCCCACAGCCAGGCCGCGGCCTCCTCCAGCAAGTCGATGTACGCGTCGAGCTCCGCGGCGGATGCTTCGCGGATGCGAAGGGGGCTGTCGTCCATCGTCTATCGTCGTCTACCTTGGATTGTTCGCTTTCTCGATGATATCCTGGATCTGCCAGAAGAGGTCCCGATCCTCGGCGATCAGGCTGCGCATGGTCTCCAGGGTCTTGGCCAGTTTCTGCACGGGCGAGGCGATGTCGGTGATGAACTGCTGGACTTTCTGAAAGGCGTCTTGCACTTGGGGGCTGAGTCCGCCGGCCAGGTTCAAGCCCTTTTGCACCTGGCCGATGGCCGCCAGCAAAGCATTGACTTTGTCCTGAAGCCGGGCCGCGTCTTTGTCCACCCCCGCCAGGATGAAATCGGCCCGGGCCATCTCCTTCCCCATGGCCTGCAAGGTCTCCCGCGAGGGCGCTTCCTGAAATCGCTGAACCGCGGCGCGGGCGCCGTCAAGTTCATCCAGGCGTTGCAAGCGCCGATGAGAGTCCAACAGGTCGCGCAGGCTGGCGTCCACCTGTTCCAGCGCGGTTCCCGAGCCCAAATGGGCCTTATTCAAGGCGGCGATGAGCCCATCCCACACATTGCCCACAATGGGGAGATTCGTTGATTTCAGCGTGTCGATAAACCTCAAGGCGGGGCGGAGTTTCTCCAACTGCCCGAGATAGTCATCGATTTTGTCCGCAGATTCCTGATAGAATTGGAAATGCGCGTTCAACTCCGCGCCCTCCAGGGCCTGCTGGGCCTCATCCACAGCCTGGGTCCAGGGATCGGGCGTAGGGGTGGGGGTGGAGGCGGTCATGATAGCCGTGCCGCGTCCCACCCCGGGCAACGAGGCCGTACAGGCGCTTGCAAAAAGAATCGTAATCGCAAGAGCAATGTAGAGATAGAATTTGTCGTACATGGGATATTTCCTTACGAGAGATCAATGACGGAAACAAAAATGCTTCATGATCACATTTTGTACGTTACTTTCCCCCAACAAGTTCCATGGCCCAGAGCGCAGTACGATGGTCATGAGGTTGGAACCGTGTTCGTTTTTACGCCGGCGACTTTTGTGATACCATACCATCGATTGATCGATCAATCATTCATGCAATGGAGTCACGCCATGACGAAACATATCAGCGCCACCGAGGCCCGCGTCCATTTCGGCGAGGTGATGCGCCAGGTCGTGGAACAAAACCAGGCCATCATCGTCGAGCGCGCGGGCGAGCCCCAGGTCGCCATCGTGCCCGTTTCCGAATATCATCGATTGCGGCGTATGCAACGATCTGCAGAAGTTGACGAAGCTTTGCAACGATTGGCTGCCATCGGAGAAAAAATCCGAGAACGGCGAAAAACCATCGCCGTTCCTGAACCAGAGGAAATCATCCAGCAGATGAGAGAGGAACGAGATGCAGAGCTACTCGCCCATCTGCGTTGACGCCAGCTTTATCATCCGCCTTATCGAAACGCCGCCCAATCAAGGCATAGGAACGCTGTGGCAACGTTGGCAGGCCGAGAATCGCCCCATTGTCGCCCCAGCGTTGCTGCTCTATGAGGTGACCAATGCACTATACAAATATGTGCGGCAGGGTTTGTTGACCTCAGAGGAGCTGGATCTTGCGCTAATCGATGTCGATGCGTTGAATATCGCTTTGATTGAAAATAGGGAGATGCATCGGCAAGCCGCCAGGCTGGCGCAGGAATTTGGATTGCGCGCCGCCTATGATGCTCACTATCTCGCCCTTGCCCAACAAATGAACGCGGAGTTCTGGACTTTTGATGCCCGGTTGGTGAAGTCTGTAAGCCAGGCGCTCCCCTGGGTGCATCTGGCAGCATAAAAACGCCCGGCCAATGCGGACCGGGCGTTTCTTTGTTCGTGTTGAGGTTCAACAACCTTACCGCAACGCGATGACGGCCTGGCCCAATTGCACAAACACGGGCGTGGCCAACAGGCCCATCACCAGCGCGCCCGCGGCCGCGATGGCGATGGCCGCGCTCGCGCCCGCGGGGAGGTGCGGCCGCACATAGCTGGCTTCATCGCCCGGCTGCATGAACATGACGACCACCACCCGCAGGTAGTAGTAGGCGCTGACCACGCTGTTCAACATGCCCGCCACGGCCAGCCAGGTCCAACCCGCGCTCACGGCCGCGCTGAACACATACAGCTTGCCGAAGAAGCCCACCAGGGGCGGGATGCCCGTGAGGGAGAGCATGAAGATGGCCATGGCGATGGCCAACGCGGGGCGGCGGTCGTACAGGCCCCGGGCCGCGGCGATGGCCGCATCCTGGGGGGCGTCGGGCGTGGGTTTCTCAAGCATGGCCGCCACCGCAAACGCGCCGATGTTCATGAACGCGTAGGCGAACAGGTAGTAGAGCACCGCGTTGAGCGCGTCGGCGCCCGCCACCAGGCCCGTCATCATGTAGCCCGCGTGGGCGATAGAGCTGTACGCCAGCATGCGCTTGAGGCTGGTCTGCCGCAAGGCCGCGAAATTGCCCCAGGTCATGCTCAAAACGGCCACGATGGCCACGGCCCAGCCCCAAACGTCTGCAGGGACGCCGGGCAACGCGGCCAGCACCCGGAACAGGGCGATAAAGGCCGCGGCCTTGGTCGCCACCGACATGAACGCAGTGACGGGCGTGGGCGCGCCCTGATACGCATCGGGCGCCCACATGTGGAAGGGCGCGCCGGCCAGTTTGAAGAAAAACCCCACCAGCAACAGCCCCAACCCGATGAGGATCAGGAAGCCGCTGGTTTCTCGGGCCGCGATCTCCGCCAGTTGCGTGCTGCCCGTGTCCGCATAGAGCAAGGCCAGACCATAGAGGAAGAAGCCCGAGGAGAACGCGCCTAGCAGGAAGTACTTCAGCGAGCCCTCGGCGCTGGCAAGCTGACGGCGATTGAAGCCGGTGAGGATGTAGAGGGAGACCGACAGAATCTCCAGGCTGACGAACAGGGTGATCAGCTCCACCGACTTGCCCATGAACATCATGCCCGCGGCGGCCAGCAACACCAGGGCGTAGAAAGCGCCGCTTTCCTTGCTGAACTGAGGCACATAAGCCCAGGCCAACAGCACGCTCAGGCCCGCGGCCAGCAGCACCACCAGGTTCAGATAGCGGGACAGGTCATCCACCAGGACGACGCCCGCCACAGGCGCGTCGCCGCGGCCGATGCCCGCGGCCGTCACGCCCGCCGCGACCACGACGCCGGCCAGGGTCAGGCCCGCCATGAGGGCCCCCTGAGCGCGCGCGTCGCTGAGCCGGGCGATCATGTCGATGATCAGCAGCAACAGCGCCACGCCCACGATGAGGATTTCGGGAAGCAAGGGGAGGAGATGGAGATCGGGAATGGTCATTGGATTGCGATGGGATAATCAAAATTGCGTTGGAATTGGGTAATGATTAATGAATAATGATTAAAGCCAAAAGGCATCTATCCGATCAATCTTCAATTTTCAATCTTCAATCTTTAATCTTCAATCTTTAATCTTTAATCCTTAATCATCCTCTACTAAAACGGCGGCGGGGAGGCCTGCACCGTTTGCAACAGGACGTCCACGGCCGGGTTGATCTTGTCCAGGAAGAAGTTGGGGTAGAGACCGATGAAGAAGAAAAGGAGGACCAGGGGGACCAGCACGGCGATCTCCCGCTTGTTCAGGTCGAGAAGCTGGCCGTTCTTGGCCTCATCCAGCGGCCCGAAGATCATCTTCCGCACCGCGGTGAGCAGATACCAGGCCGCCAGGATGACGCCCAGGGTGGCCACGGCCGCCCACCAGGGGTTGGCCAGGAAGGTCCCCACCAGGATGGTGAACTCGCCCACAAAGCCGTTGAGCCCGGGCAACCCCACCGAGGCCAGGACCACGATGATGAAAAACGCGCTCCACACGGGGATTTGCTTCCACAAACCGCCGTATTCGGAGAACAGCCGGGTGTGACGGCGGTCGTAGATCATGCCCACCATGAGGAAGAGCGCGCCCGTGGCCAGCCCGTGGTTCACGCCTTGCAACACCGCGCCCGAAAGCCCCTGCTTGGTGAGGCTGGCCACGCCCAGCATGACAAAGCCCAGATGGGCGATGGAGCTGTACGCCACCAGGGATTTGACGTCCTTTTGCACCAGGGCCACCAGCGCGCCGTAGATGATGCCGATCATGGCCAGCAGCGCCAGGAGGGGCGCGTAGAGCTGGGTGGCTTCGGGGAAGAGGGGCAGGTTGAAGCGCATAAAGCCGTAGGAGCCCATCTTCAACAGCACGCCCGCCAGGATGACAGAACCCGCAGTGGGGGCTTCCACGTGCGCGTCGGGCAGCCAGGTGTGGAAGGGAAACAGGGGGATTTTGATGGCGAAGGCCAGGGCGAAGGCCAGAAAGGCCGCGATCTGGAACTTCAGGTCCATGGGCGCCTGCTGAAGCGCCATCCAATCGAAACTGCCTCCCTGCCAGTAGAGCATCAGGATGACCACCAGCATCAAGGCCGAGCCCGCCATGGTGTAAAGGAAGAACTTCACCGCGGCGTAGATGCGGTTCTTGCCGCCCCAGCGCCCGATGAGGAAGTACATGGGGATGAGGGTGAATTCCCAGAAGATGAAGAACACCACCAGGTCCAGGGCCAGAAACACCCCCAACATGCCCGTCTGCTGCACCAGCAGCAGGAACATGAAGGCCTTCAGGTGGTCTTGAACATTGCGCCAGGAGAAGAGGACGACGATGGGGCCCAGCAAGGTCGTCAGCAGCACCAGAAACAGGCTGATGCCGTCCACCCCCAGGTGATAGTTGATGCCCAGGTTGGGAACCCAGGAGACCATTTCCTGGTACTGCATGCTGCCATCGTTGACCCACCAGACCAGCAGGAACAGGGAAAGGACGAAATCAGCCAGCGCGGTGGTCAGGGCCACGGTTTTGATGCGCGCTTCATCCTGAAAGAAGAGCAGCAACACCGCGCCCAGCGTCGGCAGCCAGATGATGAAGGAAAGCAGCGGGAATGGAGCGAGGTTGTCCATAGGATGAGGGAGATGGGGAATGATGGCGGTTCGTATTGGGTATTGCGTACTGCGTATTGCGT
>CAZDCN010000016.1:0-2954 GCA_964503945.1 uncultured Caldilineales bacterium | reverse complement strand
GTATTGCGTACTGCGTATTGCGTTTGCGCTTGACGGATGACGCAAATAGGTGAAATCAGACGAGGAAGAGGAAGTAAAGCAAGATCAGGACGACGCCGGCGAAGAAGGAGAGGGCATAGAGGCCCAGCACGCCCGTCTGCAATCGGGCCACATACGCGCCCGCGCGCAGGGTGACGGCGCCCACGCCGTTGACCGCGCCTTCGATGAACCGGCCATCGCCCACCCGATAGAACCCCTCGGCCAGGCGGCGCAGCGGGTTCACGATGACGGCCATGTAGAGCTCATCCACCCAGTATTTGTGTTCCAGCGCGTTCTGCAGGGGAGAGAAGAGCCCTTGCAGGCTCTTGGCCCAGCCCCATTGGGGGATGTAGCGGGCGTAGGCGATGAAGATGCCCAGGAGCGCGACGCCGCTGGAGACCAGGAACAGGGTCAGCTCCAGGCTCTCGGAACCATGGCCTTCGCCCTCCAGGCCCGCGAAGACGGGCGCCAGCCAGTTCCCCAACACGTTCACATGCTCCCCAAAGATGGCGGGCAGCCCCATCAGCCCGGCGAACAGGGAGCCGATGACCAGGAACCACAGGGGGAAGGTCATGCCCGGGGATTGCTCGTGGGCGTGCGCCGCGTGGTCGCTGCGGGGTTCGCCGTGAAAGGCCCGGAACACGGCCCGGAAGCTGTAGAACGCGGTGAGCAACGCGGTGAAGATGCCCACGCCCCACAGCAACGGGGACTTGAGGAAGGCTTCGTAGAGGATGGCGTCCTTGGACCAGAACCCGGCCAGCAGCGGGAACCCGGCCAGCGCGGCCGCGCCCACGAGGAATTGCCAGTAGGTCTTGGGCATTTTCTTCTTGAGTCCGCCCATGAGGTCGATGTTCAGCTCGCCGTGCATGGCGTGCATCACCGAGCCCGCGGTGAGGAAGAGCAGGGCCTTGAAAAAGGCGTGGGTCATCAGGTGGAAGATGCCCGCGGTGAACGCGCCCACGCCCACGCCCAGGAACATGTAGCCGAGCTGGGAGATGGTGGAATAGGCCAGGATGCGCTTGAGGTCGGTCTGGACGATGGCGATGCTGGCGGCCATGAGCGCGGTTAGCGCGCCGATCCAGGCCACCACCTGCATGGTGGCAGGCGCCATCTCGAAGAGGGGATGGGAGCGGGCGATCATGTACACGCCCGCGGTGACCATGGTGGCGGCGTGGATGAGCGCGGAGACCGGGGTCGGGCCTTCCATGGCGTCGGGCAACCACACGAACAGGGGGATTTGGGCCGATTTGCCCGTGGCGGCCAACAGCAGCAACAGGGTGACGCCGGTCATCGCGCCGGCCGCGGCCGCGCCCGCGCCTTCGGCGGCCCGGAAGATATCTTCAAAGGCCAGGCTGCCCGCCTCCTTCCCAAACAGGAAGAAGAGCCACATGATGGCCAGCGCCATGCCGAAGTCGCCCACCCGATTGACGATGAACGCCTTTTTGCCCGCATCCGCGGCCGAAGGCTTGTAGAACCAGAAGCTGATGAGCAGGTAGGAGGCCACGCCCACGCCCTCCCAGCCCACATAGAGCTGGAGGTAGTTGTTGGCCAGCACCAGGGTGAGCATCATCAGGATGAAGAAGTTCAGGTAGATGAAGAAGCGGCCATACATGCGCAGGCTCAGGGGCTCGTGCCGGTCATCCACCAGCATGTAGGTGGCCGCGTACCAGTGGATGATGAAGCCCACGCCCGTGACCACCAGGGCCATGACCACGGACAGGGGGTCGATGAGCAGGGCGAAATCCACCTGAAAATTGCCGATGTGGATCCACGACCACAGGGGGACGGTGACCGCGCGGGCGTCCTTGGGCAAAGGCAAAGCGGCCAGGTCAAAGGCCAGCCCCACCGCGGTGAGAAAGGACGCGAACACGGCCGCGCCCGCAACCAGCGCGATGAAGGACTTGCCCATGCGCCTGCCAAACGCCAGATTGATGAGCAAGCCCAGGGCGGGAAAAACCAGGATAATCCAGGCGAATGAAAGCATGGGCGTCACCCTTTCAGCAGATGAACTTCGTCGATGTTGGTGGTGTCTTTATGTCGAACAATGGCCATGATGATGGCCAGGCCCACGGCCACTTCCACCGCGGCCACGGCGATGACGATGAACACAAACACCTGGCCCGTGAGGTTGCCCCACTGGTTGGCCAGCGTCACCAGGGTGAGATTGACGCTGTTCAGCATCATCTCGATGCTCATGAAGATGATGAGCGCGTTGCGCCGGGCCAGCACGCCCACCGCGCCGATGGTGAAGATGATGGCGGAGAGGAGGAGGATGTAGGGGGTTGGGATCATGAGGATAGCGTGGAATCGAGAGATTTCTTGAGGAATTCAGAGGATTGACGTGGAATGCGTAATCCGTAATGCGTAATGCGTAATGCGTAATGCGTCACTCAACGTGATGGAATATCGTTGTTTGAAATACGAAATACGCATTACGAATTACGTTTCTTCAGCGCCAGGACGATGCCGCCGAGCATGCCCGCCAGCAGCAGGACCGAGGCCAGCTCGAAGGGCAGGAGGTAGGTGGTGTAGAGGGGTTCGGCGATGGCCTGCACGCTGCCCGCGCCCGGCGCGCCCGCGGGCTCGGGAAAGGCGGCCACGCCTCTACCCACGGCGAAGAGCAGCCCCAGCAGAAAGACCGCGCCCAGGATGACCGCGGCCGCGCGGGCGTAGGGCCTGGTCTCGTGCACCACGGGCGTGATGGTTCCCCCAATGAGCATGATGACGAACAAGAACAGCACCACAATGGCCCCGGCGTAGACGATGACCTGCACAATGCCCAGGAACTGCGCGGAAAGCGCGAAATACATGAGCGCGATGGTCAGAAAATGGGCCAGCAACGACAGCGCGCTGTAGATGGCGTTCTTGCTCAAGATCACGCCCAGGGCCGTGGCCAGGGCGATGAGGGCGAGGATGGCGAAGAAGATCAGGCTCAT
>CAZDCN010000015.1:0-13455 GCA_964503945.1 uncultured Caldilineales bacterium | reverse complement strand
CCCGCCCCCACGGCCACGCCCACCCCAACGCCAACGCCTTTGCCTCCCACGGCCACGCCCACGGCCACGGCCTCTCCCACCCCCTCGCCCACGCCCGATCATCCCACCGCCCTCAACGGCGTCCCCTACCATCAATTCATCCTGCTGGATGACGAGGCCAAGGCTCACATTCAGGAGATATACGCCCGGGGTCAGGAGATGGGTCGGGACCCCCACGCGTTTTCCAAGCTGGGGGACAGCCTCATCGCCAATCCCTTCTTTCTGCGCGTCTTCGATCAGATCGATCCCCGACTGGGCCGCTACAACCTGGGCGACTACGCTTATCTGCAGGAGACCATCGACTATTACCACGGCTCCTTCGACCGTTATGGCGCAGCCATCCATGTGGGCTTGCACGCGTGGTCGGTTTTCGACCCCATGTGGGCCAACAAAAAGCTGTGCGATCCGGGCGAAAACCTGCTGGATTGCGAAATCCGGCTGCACAACCCCAGCGTGATGGTCGTGCTACTGGGCACCAACGACAATGTGCCCCGCAGCTATTTCGAAAAGCACTACGAACAGATCATCCAACACATCGTCGAGCAGGGCATCGTGCCCATCCTCTTCACCAAAGCGGACCGTCACGAAGGGGAAGACAATCACAACAACGAGGCCATCCGCGACATCGCCTGGCGAAACCGGGTTCCTCTGGTGGATTTCGACGTGTTGGCCGACACCCTGCCCGCTCGCGGTCTGGGTCCCGACAACACCCACTTGCGGGTGGCCCGCAGCTACGACTACACCCGGCCCGACACCTTCACCTATGGCACCGCGGTTCACAATCTGGCCGCGCTGATCATGCTCGACCAGGTGCGCCGGGTCTTGAACGATAACTAACGCCTTTCATGCCATCCATCCGACGTCTTACACCCCTCATCGCGCTGCTGACGGGCTTGCTGCTGGCGGGCTGCGGCGGCGCGTCCGCGGATATCGGCACGCCCACCCTGGTCCTGCCTCCCACCTTCACCCCCACCGTCACCCCGCGGCCGGCCACGGCCACGCCCACGTCTCCGCCCATCATCGTCACCCCCACCGAAGCCCCCGCGGCCGCAGCCGCGCCCCGATCTCCGTCCACTCCCCCCGATCATCCCGCCACCCTCAACGGCGTCCCCTATGCCGAGTTCATCCTCCTGGATGAGGAGACCGCGGCGCACGTGCAGGCGATCTATCAACGCGGGCAGAAGCTGGGCCGCAACCCTCATGCGTTTTCCAAGCTGGGCGACAGCCTCATCGCCACCAAGCACTTCCTGCGCGTCTTCGATGGCCGCGACCCCAACCTGGGCCCCTACAACCTAGGCGATTACGCCTATCTCCAGGACGCCATCGATTATTTTGCGGGCTCCTTCCATCGTTATGGCCGGGCCGTGCGCCTGGGCATGAACACCCGCATGGTCTTCGATCCCAAGTGGGCCGATGAAAAGGCTTGCGGCGCGGGCGTGAACATGCTGGACTGCGAGATCTGGGAGCACAATCCCAGTTTCATGTTCGTGCAACTGGGCACCAACGACCACCGCTCCCTCAAGCTTTTTCAGGACAATTACCAACAAATCGTCGAATATCTCATCTATCAGGGCATTGTCCCCATCCTTTTCACCAAGGCGGACCGTCTGGCCGATCCGTTGAATCAGAACAACCAGATCATCCGGGAGACCGCCCAGAAATACCATGTCCCCCTTATCGACATGGACCGCCTGGCCGAAACCCTGCCCAACCGCGGCCTGAAAGAGGACAACATCCATCTGAAAGCGCCCACCCGATACGACTATTCCCGGCCCGAGACCTTCACCTACGGCACAGCCATCCACAGTCTGGCCGCCTTGATCATGCTCGATGAATTGCGGGGCGTGATTGCTCGCCCCGCATCCACGCCCCAACCCACTCCCTGAGTTCCCCATCATGATCCACATCACCCTCACCGGCCTCAATCTCACCATTCCCGACGTCATCGCTGTGGCCCGAGCCCAGGCAGGGGAGATCGCCATCGCCCTTTCCGACGAGGCCAAGGATGCGGTGCGCCGCGCCAGCCGGGCGGTGGCGCAGATCGTCGCGGAAAACCGCATCGTCTACGGCATCAACACGGGCTTCGGCGCGTTCAAGAACACCATCATCCCAAAGGAGGCGCTGGAACAGCTGCAGGTGAACATCCTGCGCTCCCACGCTGCGGGCATGGGCCCGCCCCTGGAGCGGGAGATCGTGCGGGCGATGATGCTGGTGCGGGCCAACACCCTGGCCTCGGGCTATTCGGGCGCGCGGCTGCAGACCATCCGCCTGCTGCTGGACATGCTGGAGCGAGGCGTGCATCCCGTCGTACCCCGGCAGGGGTCCCTGGGCGCCAGCGGGGATCTCGCTCCCCTCGCCCACATGTCTCTGGCGCTCATTGGCGAGGGGCGGGCGGAGGTGGGGGGCGTCATTCTGCCCGGGGATGAAGCGTTAGCCAGGGTGGGGCTCCGGCCCATCTCGCTGGCGCCGAAAGAGGGGCTGGCCCTGACCAACGGCACCGCGTTCATGGTGGCGTTGGGGTGTCTGGCCGTGGAGGAGGCGGAGAACGTGACTTTTGTGGCCAATGTGGCGGGCGCGCTCTCGCTGGAGGCTTTGCACGGCACGCCCACGGCCTTCGATCCCCGCATCCACGCGGTGCGCCCGCACCCCTACCAGATCGCCACCGCGGAGCTCATGCGCTATCTGCTGGATGGGTCCGGTTTCGTGCGGGGCCAGGACAGCGCGGACCCCCAGGACGCGTACTCCTTGCGCTGCATCCCTCAGGTGCATGGGGCTTGCGCCGAGGCCGTGGAGAACGTCCGTCGGGTGCTGGAGATCGAGCTCAACAGCGTCACCGACAATCCCCTCATCTTTTTCGAAGATGACGGACGTCCGGTGGCTGTTAGCGGCGGGAATTTCCACGGCGAGCCCCTGGCCATCGCCTATGACCATCTCGCCCTGGCCATGACCGAGCTGGGCAACATCTCCGAGCGTCGTCTCAATCGCCTTACGGACCGGGCCAGCAATGGCGGTCTGCTGCCCGCGTTCCTCACCGAGAACGGCGGGCTCAACTCGGGCTTCATGCTCACCCAATACACGGCCGCGGCCCTGGCCTCGGAAAATAAAGCCCTCTGCTTCCCGGCCAGCGCCGACAGCATCCCCACCTCGGCCAACGTGGAGGATCACGTGTCCAACGGGCCTATCTCGGGCCGTCAGGCCCGCCGCGTCCTCCGCAATCTGGAGCGGATGCTGGGCATTGAGCTCATGGCCGCGGCCCAGGCCATCGACTTCCGTAAACAGAAGCTAGGACAATCCGTGCGTCTGGGCAAGGGCACCGCGCCCGTCTATGAGCTCATCCGCGCGCACATTCCCTTCATCGAAACCGACGCGGAGATGGCTCCGCACATGGCCAAAGCCGCGGCGCTGGTGGCGTCGGGCGCGGTGCGCCGCGCGGCCATGGCCGCGCTGGATTTTTGAACGACGCGCCGTCAGCGCCGGCGGCATGAAAAGGCCGCCCAAAATCACCGCACGGGTTCGAAGGAAGGGGCTTCTTTCCCGCAAACCTGACAGGTTCCCCCCGCCCCGCCGCTCCACAGCCGAATTCGCCCACAGCAAATCCGTCCGGTGCGACAGTCTGGCCGCGGGGAACCTGTCAGGTTAAGGTTGGCGAAGACAAGTTGCACAGGCGTCGCCGAACCCAACCCGCGACGCGTTGGCCCCCCTCGCGCCGATGCTCGTCCTCAAATTGCTGCACACCCTCCAACGCACTTGAAAAATCGGGGAGAATGCGCTACCATGAATGCGCTTTGAGCATGGGCGTCGGCCCGTCGACCATCGTTTCCGGATGCCGCTTCCCCTCGCGGAGCGGTTGGCTTGTTCCCTGGAGGTGCGCCGTGAAACGATTTCGTGCAGCATGGATCACCCTCTGGATCCTCACGCTTCTTATGGGATGGATTGGGAGCTTGCAACCGGCCCGCGGCGCGCCCGCCTGCACGACGCTATTCTTCTCGGAATATGTCGAAGGGTCGGGCTACAACAAAGACCTGGAAATCTTCAACGGGCTGGACGAGACTGTGGACCTGACGGGCTATGAAATCCGCATCTACCGCAACGGCGGCGGGACCTACGACCGGCAAATTCCCCTGGCGGGTGCGCTGGCTCCGGGGGAGGTGTTCGTGGTCGCGCACAGTTCCGCCAACTTCGACGCCGACATGAAGAGCAGCAGCCTCGATTTCAATGGGGATGACGGCGTGGCCCTGGTCAAAGAGGGCGCGATCATCGACTTCATCGGCGACACGCTGGGCGATCCCGGCTCGGAATGGGGATCGGGCGACGCCAGCACCCAGGACAACACCCTGCGGCGTAAAAGCTGGGTCACCGCGGGCGACGCCAACCCCAACGACCCCTTCGACCCCGCCGCCCAGTGGGATGGCTTTCCCAAAGACGCGTTCGACGGCCTGGGGTGGCACGCGGCCGACTGCGCCGCACCCTCCGCCAGCCCCACGCCCGCCCGCTCCCCCGCGCCCACCGCCACCCCGACGCCCGCCCCCACCCCCACGCCCCTGCCCCGCGGCGTGCTCATCAACGAATTCATGCCCGCGCCCCCCTCGGGCCAGAAAGAATACATCGAACTCTACAACGCCAATCCCTTCCCTGTGGATGTCAGCGGCTGGAAGCTGGACGACAGGGAGGGCGGAGCGAGGCCCTACACGCTGCCCGCAGGCTCCATCCTCCCCCCGCACGGTTTGCTCCTCTTCCGCCGCAACTTCGGCCTGAACAACGACGGCGACATCGCGCGCCTCCTCGCGCCCGACGGCTCCGTGCGAGATAGCCGCGCCTACGACCACGCCCGCAAAGGGGGCGCCTGGTCCCGGTTGGGGGATGGCGCGGCCGCGTGGACCGAGAAATACCCGCCCTCGCCGGGCCAACCCAACCGGGCTGCGGTCCTCGACTTCAGCGGCAAACTCTACCTGGGCCATCCCCCCGACCGGACTCAGACCCTCACCGACCACAACATCGGGCTCTACGGCTTCGACAACCCCAACCAGAGCGACGCCCGCTGGCTGGTCAACGGCTATGTCCAGGGCGACGGCAGCTACGCCATCCACTTCGACACCTCCCAGGCCCTTTACCTCCACTACATGCTTCGGCCCGCGCCCAAAGAGGGCCTGACCTGGAGCGGCGTCAGTTCGCCCAACGGCGAGCCCTTGCCCCCCGACCGCATCCGCTTCACCGTCCCCGCCAGCGGCAGCTACCCCCACAACGATTTCTGGATGGCGCCCCTGCCCCCCACGCCCACGCCCCTGCCCTCCCCCTTCGTGGCCATCAACGAGATCCTGCCCGCACCCAAAACCATCGACTTCGATGGCGATGGCCAGGCCAGCTACCTGGACGAGTACATCGAGCTCTACAACCCGCTGGACGACCCCTTCGACCTCAGCGGATGGTGGCTGGATGACAAACCGGATGGCGGCAGTCCGCCCTGGCCCATCCCCCATGGAACCATCATCCCCGCCCGCGGCTTCCTCCTCTTCTTTCGCAAAGACACGGGCATCGCCCTGAACAACAACGCGGACAGCGTCCGCCTCCTCGCGCCCGATGGCGTCGCCGAGGCCGACCGCTTCGACTACGACCACGCGTCAGGAGATACGCCCTGGTCCCGGGAGCAGGACGGCGTCGGGGATTGGACCGACGCGTATCCTCCCAGCCCCGGCGGCCCCAACCTGCCCCCGGCCGAAACCCCCACGCCCACGCCCACATCCACGCCCACGAAAACCCCCGCCCCCACGCCCACTCTCACCCCTACGCCGACCATCGCGCCCACGCCCGTCCCGCCCGGCTTCATCGCGCTCAACGAAATCCTGCCCGCGCCCAGGAATGTCGATTTCAACCGCGACGGCGAGGCCAACCTGCTGGACGAATACATCGAGCTCTACAACCCCAACCCCTTTCCTGTGGCCCTGGCGGGGTGGGCGCTGGATGATCGGGCCGAGGGCGGCAGCCGCCCGTGGCCCCTACCCGACGACGCGGTCATCCCCGCCCGCGGCTTCCTCCTCTTCTTCCGATCCGAAACAGGCGTCGCCCTGAACAACGACGCGGACAGCGTCCGCCTCCTTGCGCCCGACGGCCAGGAGGTGGACGCGTTTGCCTACCAGCAGACCGCGGCGGACACGCCCTGGGCCCGGATCGAGGATGGCGTCGGGGGTTGGACCCTGCTCTATCCGCCCAGTCCCGGCGGCCCCAACATCCCGCCTACGCCCACGCCCACGCCCCTGCCGACCCCCGCGCCCGACCAGATCGCGCTCAACGAAATCCTGCCCGCGCCCAAAGACCGCGATTGGGATGGCGACGGCGTCGCCAGCTATCTGGATGAATGGATCGAGCTGGTTTATCGGGGCGACCGGCCCGTGGACATCGGCGGCTGGCGGCTATGGCGCGGGGCTCTGGGGGACGACGGCCTACCCTCGGGCTATTTCTACCAATTCCCGCCCGGAACCATCCTCCAGCCCCACAGCTTCCCCCTCATCTTCCGCCGCCAGAGCAACTTAGCTCTGCCCGCATCCCACGGCGTCATCCATCTGATGCGTCCGGAGGGAGATGGCTGGCAGGTGGTGGACGCGTTCGCCTGGGAGTCATCCCCCGGCTACGACCGCTCCTACAGCCGCTACCCCGACGGCGCGGGGCCGTGGCTGCGCATCTTTGTCACGCCGGGCGAACCCAACCGCCCCTTCCCCACGCCCGCGCCCCCGCCGCCATCCGCCTCCCCGCCCTCGGGCGCAGCCCCCGACCCAGGCCCGGCCCAACCCATCCAGGCCGCGTATCAGCTTCCCGCCGAAACTTGGCTTACGGTGGAAGGCGTGGTCACGGTCCCGCCCGGCCTCTTTCACCCGCGCGTCATCGTCATCCAGGACGCCACCGCCGGGCTCATGGTCTACCTGCGGCGGGGCCGGTATCCCGCCCTGGCCGAAGGCGACCGGGTGCGGGTCAGCGGTTACCTCAAAGATTTCCACGGCCAGCGGGAACTGACGCTGACCCAGGCCAAATGGCTGTCCGCGCTGGGCCGGGGCGAGCCCATCGCGCCCAGGTTCATGCGCACGGGCCTGGTGACGGACGCGCACATGGCCCGGCTGCTGCGGGTGGCGGGCAAGGTGACGCGTCTGGATGAAAAGGGGTTCTGGCTGGATGACGGCAGCGGCCCCATCCTGGTCAGGCGGCCCGAGCGGGCGTCGTGGCGATTCCAAAACCTCACGCCCGGCATGACCCTTTCCGCCATGGGCGTGGTCGGGCGAGATGGCGACGGGCTGTTCCTGCAGGCGCGCTATCGGCGGGATGTGAGTCCCCCGCCGGGCGTGCTGCCCGTCACCGGCGGCCGGCTCATCCGCACGCCCTCCCATCAACCACGCTCCCCCCACCCCTTTCAATTCCGATGATACCCTCCATCCTATTCATCCTTTTCGCCTTGAGCGGCGTCGCCGCCAGCGTGGCAGCCGCGGTGCGCCGCTCCCATCGATGGTGCTTTCTGGCCGCGTTCCTGTTCTGGATCGTGAGCTTCCTGGCCGTCTGGTCCATCGGCTGGATCCTCCTGGTCCTGCCCTTCATCTGCCTGGCGGTGGGGATGGGACGCTGGCTGGGCTGGGTGCGTCGGCCCTGGCAGGTCCTGGCGGCCGCGGTCATGGGCGCGGGCCTGTGGGCTGTCGCCATCCGCTGGTTCTGGGGCGCATGGCTCTACTGGCCCTGGGCCAAGCTGCTGGAGTTGCTGGATTCGTGACCTCCTCCACCGCGCTCATCCCCCTCAACCCTCCCCGCCGGCCTGACGCGAACTTCCGGGAGGTGGAAAGGCGGTTGGCGCAGGCCGCGGATTTCCAGCGCTTTGCCGAGCCCCTTCCGGGACCTGCCGCTTGCCGCCATTTCCATCGGCATCGGTGGGCTGCCTCCCGCAACGCCCGACCTACCGCGCCGACATGAACCCCCAATGGGTGACTCGGGTGACGGGGAAATCGAGCACAGCTAGGTTCTCGAAGGAGCCATCTGAAAGCTGGCGGTAGAGGATGATACGGAGGGCGTCGGGCGGGGGCGCGTCCGATGGCAGATCGAAGGCGAATGCGTCGAAAACCGCCTCCTTGGGTTGCAGACTGGTGGTGGGCGTGAAGCCCAGGGCCGGGGCCGGGTGATCCGCCTGGGCGATCTCCGCGCCTTGCGCCAGCAGCCGCGCGCTGATGGCCCAATCCTGCCCGGGCGTCGCCTCCGCCTGCAGGGCCAGCCGCACCCACCAGGGCGCAGGCCCGCCCGACAACGCCTGCCACCCGGCCAGGGTCAACCCATCGCCCAGCGCCACGCCCGTGAACGACAGCCCCTCCAGGGGCAGTTGGGGCAGCTCGCCACGGCCGGCCAGCAGCAGCGTGGGACCCCAGGCCGTATAGCGCAAGGGCAGGCCGCTCTCCGCGGCCGCATAGCCCGCGGCGTTCACCGTCACCAGCACGGGACGGCCTTCGGCAAAGGCCTGGGCGATCTCGCGGGTGGGAATGGCGTCCACGTCCGGGCGCACGCCCCACACGCCCGTGAGATAATCCAACGCCAGCTTCTCCCGCACATCCCCCACAATGGCCGCGTTTCGGGGCGGGGCCTGGTCGAGGATGATCCAACCGGGCGTCAGGCCCGTATCCCCGGGCCGATCGCGCTGATCCGCGCGCGGATACACATCGATGAACTTGAAGCCCACCAGCGCCGCCAGCAACAACGTCAGCGCGATGCGCGACGCTCGCTGCGGCGGGCGATCCCATCCCCTCCGCAGAGTCACCCCCGCGCCCAACACCGCCAGCGGGTAAAGGGGCATGATCACCTGATACCAGTTGCCGAAGCGGTCGATGTAGCTGAAAACCAGATAGATGACCGCGGTCAGGGTGAAGAGCGCAAAATGCCGACGCCCCCACAGCCACCAGCCGATCGCCCCCAGGATGAGGATCGGGATGCCCAGCTCCGCCAGAATGAGGCGAGGCTGTTCGGAATTGAAGGGCAGCAGGCTCCAGGTGAGCTCATCCCGCCCCTGCCGGGTGGAGAGAAAGCTGAGAAACCAATCCCAGGCGTTGTCCCACGTCCCTTCGCCCCACCATTCGGGATGGGCCGCGCCGCGCAGATAGACGTAAGCGTAGGCGGCGAGGGGCGTCAGCGCCAGCAGCGCGCTGGTCAGGATGAGCTTCCATCGTTTGAGCAGGCCCGGCTCCTTCATGAGGATGAAGGCCAGCACGCCGGGCGCGATGAAGAGGACGGTGACCATGTGGGCCAGGCTCAGCCCCAGCAGAAAAGCCAGCAGGTAGAGCCAGCGATCCCGGCCGTCTTCATCCCAAACCAGCGTCACCAGCACGATGAGCAGGGTTTGCAACACCGCGGATGCGTATTGCTCTGTGCTCACCGCGTAGTACCAGAAGAAATAGGTGACCGAGTAGAAGGCGCTGAGGCCCAGGGTGAGGATGAGCTGGCCGCGGGTGGCCCGCCACAGCAGCAGATAAAGGACGGTCAGGGCCAGCAGCGCCCACAGGGTGGAATAGGCGGAAAGGATGGGAACCGGGTTGGCGCGGGGGAAGAGCAACCGCCAGCCGTGGAACCACAGCCAGCCGCCCATGGTGTAGAGGGGATAGCCGGGCGCGTTGGAGGGCCGGGCCTGCACCTGCGCGTATTGGTGAGTGATGAGGTCGCCCCCTTCCAGGTCGCCGGGCGCAAGGCCGTTATCCAGCGTGAGCCAATACAGCGCGGCGACCAGCAATAGAAACAGGGCCAGAGCCAGCCAGCCGCGGCGATCCGGGCGTGATGTTACAGGACGGTTCGAGCGTCCTGTGGGCAGATCGTGCGTGGAAGCGCTCATCATGACCACATTTCAACCCGCAAATCATCGACTGCCAGGAAATGCTTGTCGCGCGTTGCCACGGTTAGCTGAAATTGCATCGCGATGGCGGCAATCCAAATGTCATTTTCAGGGATAGGTTGTCCCTTGCGCCACAGCCTGTTTTTTATAAAACCATACCAATATCCTGTTTCGTCGTCCCCGGTCAAAACGACACAATGCGAAACCAACTGCCTGATCTGATCTTCATGTTGTCGTCCGCGGTGCGATTTAAATGCGCCATAATAAAGCTCTCCCACCGCCACAAAGGGAAGCAAAACCGTTTGGATTTGCTCTAAACGACTGAGAACGTGATGGTTTTTCCGAAGTAATTCGATCAGGATGCTGGTGTCCAGCAAATAATTACCATTCATGGATGTCGATTCGTTCACAGTCCTCTTCAATGGCTTTTTCCATGGCGTCGACATCTTCTGCAGGGATGATGCCTGCAAATCGTAAAAGCGATCTTCCGGGAACGCCTTCAGGAGGCGCTGTTTTCAGAGATTGGATATACGAAAGCACCTGGAATTGCTGCTCTTCCGGCAACGCTTCCACCTGTTTCATGATGGTTTCTGTCAGGATCAGCGTGTTCATACGAGGCGACTCCAGCGGATACGTGCGCTTGGTCCCAGAAAATGGGACGCGAACTCATTATAATTCCACCCGCGCGCGTTTGACAACAGCCTATGCCTCTGCTGCGACTTTCTCCATCGCGGCCAGCAGGACGGGCTCCTGCTCGGGGAGGACGGTGCGGGGGTCGAAGACCACCGCGTTTTCCTCCACCCGGGCGATGATGGGGGGCGTGCAGGCCCGCAGCGCGGCCAGCAGACGGTGGGGATGGTCCGTCGGCAGGGCCAGCAGGGTGGTGGGAAGCGTCTGGCCGGGCAGGGAGCCCCCGCCCACGGCGCTGCCCCCGGGCGTCAACGTCACCCGCACACGTTTCGCGGCCAAAGCGTCGGCCCAGGCCCGGGCCCGACGCGTCATCTCCTCGGCCGAGGCGCGGATCATCCGCCAGACCGGGATTTCGTCGGTCGCGGTTCCCCGCAGATAGGCCAACAGGGTGGCCTGAAGCGCGGCCAGGGTGGTCTTATCCACGCGAAAGGCTCGGGTCAACGGCTGGCGCTTGAGCCGGGCGATGATCTCCTTCCGGCCCAGGATGATGCCGGCCTGGGGCCCGCCCAGCAGCTTATCCCCGCTGAAGGTGATCACATCCGCGCCCGCGGCCACGCTGTCCTGCACCCGCGGCTCATAGGCCAGCCCAAAGGGCCGGGTGTCGATGAGCGTGCCGCTGCCCAGGTCGTTGACCACGGGGAGGGGGCGATTCAGACGCCGGGCCAGCCCCACCAGCGCCTCAATCCCCACCTCCTCGGTGAAGCCGATGATGCGGTAGTTGGATTGATGCACCTTAAGCAGCAGGCCCGTGCGCTCGGTGATGGCGCGTTGGTAATCGGCCAGGCGGGTGCGGTTGGTCGTCCCCACCTCCACCAGGATCGCCCCGCTCTGGGCCAGGATGTCGGGGATGCGGAAGCCGCCGCCGATCTCCACCAATTCCCCGCGGGAGATGATGACCTCCTTGCCCGCGGCCAGCGTGCGCAGCACGAGATTGACCGCGGCCGCGTTGTTGTTCACCACCAGGGCCGCCTCCGCGCCCGTCAGCCGGGTGAGCAGGGCTTCGGCGTGGATGTAGCGGCTGCCCCGCCGGCCCGCGTCCAGATCATATTCCAGATTAGAGTAGCTGGACGCGGCCTCCAGCATGGCCCGTTTCGCGGCGTCGGAAAGCAAAGCCCGGCCCAGATTCGTGTGCACGATGACGCCGGTGGCGTTGATGACCGGGATCAGCGAGGGCGCGAGGGCCCGCCGCACCCGATCCTGGAGTTGCACGACCATCGCATCTTCGGACAGGGGCGCTTCCCCCGCGCGGATGGCCGCGCGAATGGCTTCCAGCAACGCGCGGGCCTCGTCCCGCACAGTCTCTCGCCCCGCCTCCGCGATGAGCTCGCGCAATTCAGGTCGGGAGAGCAACGCGTCCAGGCTGGGGAGTTGACGGTAGGGGTTTTCAGTCATACGCTGAGTATAACAAAAATCGCGTTTCTTTCGAAGGACTGGACAGATTCCCGGAAATGCGGTAAAACAAAAGGGATGAACCCACACACGCCACACCTCCCGCTTGTCCTCCTTTTTCCAGGCGATCTTTTCTTTGCCGTGCGCATTCAGGATGTGGTCACCCATCTGGGCGGACGCATCCACACCCTGGAATCATCTGCAGAAGTCGCCCGCGCGCCCATCGACGAAGCCGTGTTGGCGGTCATCGAGATGGGGTCCGGCGATGCGGGCGACTGGCTCAAGGCCGCCCAGGCCCTGAACGCCCGCCGTCCCGAGCTCCCGGTGCTGGCCTTTGGCTCCCATGTGGATGTGGCCGCGCGCGAGGCGGCCCGGCGGGCGGGCTGCGCCTACGTCTGGTCTAAGAGCCGGTTCGTCACCGATTTTCCAGCCCTGGCCGCCCGCATGCTGCAACCCGACGTCGCCGCACCCGGTTGTGACGACCCTCTCCCCGAGCTGGCCCGCCATGGCGTCGAGCTTTTCAACCAGGGCGCTTACTATCGCTGTCACGACGCGCTGGAGGCCGCCTGGGCGGCCGAACGACGGGCATGCCGCCTGCTCTATCAGGGCATCCTTCAACTGGCGATTGGCCTGCATCACATCCAGCGAGGGAATTATCCCGGCGCCTTGAAAATGCTGGCCCGGGCCGAGAACAAATTCCAGCGTTTGCCCGACCGCTGCCAGGGCCTGGACGTCTCCCGCCTGCTTCATCTCACCGGGGAATTGAAAGCCCGGCTCAAACAACTGGGACCCGACCGCCTTCACGAATTCCCTGCCGACGCCTTTCCCCTCATCCCTCTGCCCGCCCCATCATAACCTGGACAAAACCGCGCCCAAAACAAAACCGCCGTGTTGAACCGGCGGCTGTGTGGGCGGGAAGGGACTCGAACCCCTGACCCCTTCCTTGTAAGGGAAGTGCTCTGGCCAACTGAGCTACCCGCCCGTTTTGGAATGATGCAAGGGAGATCGATGAGTTCGGGGAATAATCAGAAAATCAGAGCCAGGAGCTATTTGCGATAGCGATACACGATGCGGCCGCGGGTCAGATCATACGGCGAAAGCTCCACGCGCACGCGGTCGCCCAGGTAGATGCGGATGTAGTACATGCGCATCTTGCCCGAGATGTGGGCCAAGACCTCATGGCCGTTATCCAGTTTGACGCGAAACATGGTGTTGGGCAACGCCTCGATGACGGTGCCGTCCACCTCGATCTTGTCGGACTTCTTGCCTTTCTTTTTGGGTTGCTTTGCCAAGTGGGCCACCTCCGTGAATGGAAGAACATGGATGAGATAAAGCTGCGCGTTCACGCAATGAGACCATTTTAGCTTACCATATTCGCCCCAATTTGGGAAGCATTGCGCGCGTTCCGAAGCGGTTTTCCCACCATCCATCCCTTCAGGAAGAAACCTGCTTCGTAAATAACCCACTGATAGGGAGAACCACAGATAGAAGACACAAAT
>CAZDCN010000014.1:0-13886 GCA_964503945.1 uncultured Caldilineales bacterium | reverse complement strand
GCGCGGGCGGCGGTGAGATGGGCGTGGGTGTGTTCACAGGCCCGGGCGTGGGGGCGGGAGTAGGAGATGGCGTGGGCGTGGGCAAGGGCGATGGCGTTGGGCTGGGCGTAGGTGTTGGCGTCGCGGTGGCCGTGGGTGTTGGCGTCGGTGTGGGAGATGGCGAGGGTGTGGCGGTGGGCGTTGGCGTGGTCGTGGGCGTTTCCTGGCCAAGCGGGGTGGGTGTGGAAGATGGCGTGGGCGTGGGAGTGACAGTTCCCTGTTCGGGCGTGGAGGTGGGAGATGGCGTCACCGTTGGCGTTGGGGTGGTTGAGGGCGTTACGGTGACAGTAGGCGTGATGGTTACGGTGGGCGTGATGGTAGGCGTGGGAGTAGGCGTCTGGGGCAGGGTGGAGAAGATGAGGCTGGTTGTGTTGTTTGCTTCGTTGGGGTCAGCCACCTCGGAGAGGAGGAAGGCGGTGTGGATGATGGCCGCGCTCTCCTGTAAAACCTGCGCCCGCAGGATGATCTCCGCCTGGCCATCTTTTTCCAGATCGCCCAGGGCGCAGAGGATGGCTTCGTCGGTCTCCTGGCAGACTCCCTGACTGGTCAGCGCCGAATCGAACTTGAGAGCCGTGGGCAACGGGTCGTTGAGAATCACCTGGGTGGCGGTGGAGGGCCCCAGATTGACCACCGTCATGGTGAATACAACCATCTGGTTCAAACCGGGCTGGGGCGGCCACATCTCCTGGGTGATGCTGAGATCGGCCTGGGCCGCGATCGCGGTCTCTACAGTGGCGACGTTGTTGTCGAGGTCGGGATCGATCTCGTTCACGGTGACTTCGACCGCATTCACCAGGGAGGCGACGCCATCCAGGGGGGCTTTGACCACAATAGTAACGGTCTCCTGCTGGCCCGGCCACATCTCGCCGATCTGACAGGTGATCTTCCCCTGATTTTCGTAACACGGGCCTTTCGTGGATGCTGCGTAGGTCAGCTCCGCCTCTGCAGGCAGCGTATCCACCAGGGTGACGCCGGTGGCGGGGCTGGGACCGCTGTTGACCACGGGAATGGTGTATTTCAATTCCTGGCCCGGGGCCACGATCTCGGGCTCGGTCAGGATGTCCACCGAGATGTCGGGGCCGTCGTACACGGACACCGTCAGTGACGAGGTGTTGTTCTCGGGCGCGGTGTCCAGGGGATCGGCCTCGATCCGGGCCTGGTTGATCATCTCGCCTGAGATAACAGGGGCCTGGATGACGAGAATCACCCGGGCGTCGGCTCCGAGGGGGAGATCGCCCAATTCGCAGGTGACCTGGCCGGGTTGTTGGGTGCAGACGCCCCGGTCGGGTTGGGCGTTGAGGAGTTCGCCGTTTTCGGGCAGGATGTCGGTGAGGATGACGTTCGGCGCGTCGAGCGGACCACCGTTGTGGACGGTGAGGGTGTAGGTGACGACGCGGCCTGTCTCTACGGGTGAAGGTTGGGCTGTCTGGGAGATGGACAGGTCCGCGGTCCAGGCGATCTCGGCGTCGCCCCGAGACTGGTTATTGGCTGGATTGGGGTCCAGCCCGTCGCCGGTAACGGTGGCCACATTGGCGACGGTGTCGTTGACCATGCGAGCGACCCCGCGAATCATGACCGTCGCGTCGTGGCCCACTTTTAATATCCCCAGGTCGCAGTCGATAACGCCCCCGGCTTCGGTGCATGTTCCCTGCGACGCTTCTACGCTGCGGAAGTCCACGCCGTCGGGGAGCATGTCTTTTACCCGCACGCCTGTGGCCACGGAAGGGCCGTGATTGGCGATGGCGAGGGTGTAGGTGATGGGTTGGCCCGCCAGCAGGGACGCAGGTTGAGAGGTTTGGGTGATGGCCAGGTCCGCGTGGCGGGCGATGATATCGTCGCTGATGAGTTGATTGTTTTCAGGGAAGGGGTCGGCCTGCAGAGCGCTGACCGCGAGCTGGTTGGGCAAGGGCCCGGACAGATGAGGCGCGGGAATCACGCCGATGTCCAGGGAGATGCTGGCGTCGTGGAGGATGTCACCCAGTTCGCAGCGGATGACGCGTTGGCCCGCGCATTGCACGCCCGCGGGCGCGGCGACGCCCCTCAGCTCGACATCCGCGGGCAGCGTGTCGGTGACGACGACGCCCCATGCATCCTGGGGCCCGCGGTTGGTGACGGTGAGGGTGTAGGTGAAGGGGGCCCCGGCCACGAGCACATCGACGGATAGGCTCTGTTTCACTTCCATATCCACCTGCGCCCGGGCGAGGAGCAACTCCCGCACATTGGGCACGGTCATGAATCCGTCCGCGGTCTCCATGAAGGAATCCGCGCTATGCGCGTGACAAGCGGTGCAATCCTCCCCGGTGAAGTCGAAATTCCCGTCGTGACCTGCGCCCCCGGTGTGTTTCATGCCCCCGACTGCCTCATGGCAGGCCACGCATAGCCGTGTGTTCGCCTGGCTGACGCCGTCGTCGAAGGAGTTGAGGCCGGTGCGGGCGTAGAAGGCGATGGGCCCCACCGCGTTGGCGTCATCCAGCAACACCCCGCTTTTGACGATGGCGAGATTGCCCGAGCCATGGGGGTCATGGCAGGCAGTGCATTTCAATTGAAATGTGCGGCTCTGGCGATTGGCAAAATCCAGATTGCCATGGGTGGAGACAGGACGCACCCGGCTGGCTCCCAAACCATCGTGGCAACTGTAGCAAAATTGATTGATGTTCGGAACCCGCAGTGCGGCTCCCGGTTCACCTTGGAAAATAACCGGGTCTCCAACGCCGCCTCCCCCCATACCCCCGCCCATAATCAATAGATCGTCGTTGTTGGCTGTGTGGGCGCGATGGCAGCGAGCGCATTCGTCGGTATAGGCGGAGTAGCCCTTGTGGGGCCCGCCTCCCCCTCCCTTGTCCAGGTTGGGTGAAGCGGCCACCCAAATCGGCGCGTAAACGAGGCTCATTCCCCAAAAAAGGATAAGCCCCATCAGGGCCGCGAGGATGACCGCGGTCCACCGTGAACGGGGAGGGAAAGGCGGGAGGTTATTTGTCATGGCAAAGCTGGCAAACGCCCCGGTTGTTCACTCGTAGCAAGGCGCTGCGGGCGCTTCCGCCCGGGGAGGTTGAGCCGTTGGGCCAGGGGACTGACCCGGAATATTCGCCCATAGCAGCCGACGTGCCATGGGCCACATGACAGGTGAAGCAGGAAATCTTATCGTGACGATACTCGGGATTGCCCGTTGGCGGCGGCCCGCCGTGCATGTTGTGGCATCCGCAGCCGCTACCCACCGTGATATGGCGGTAGGCGAAGATGGGATCGCCCGAGTCGGTGTGGCCTGCGTCGTCATAGGCCAGATAGCGGTCATGGCAACGGGCGCACCAGTGGGCAATGTCGTTATAAATCTGTTCGTCGTAATCCTGGCCGAAATACTTGCCAGAGCTGTCGTCGATGGTGTAATTTTTGACGTCTTCGTCGGGGACGATGGTCTGCTCGCCGCCTGAGCCCAGGGGAACGACGCGAAGAATGCGGTAGGTGGCTCCATTGTTTCCCCCTTCTCCGCCGTGAGGATTGTGGCATGAGATGCAGGTGAGGGACATGCCCGAACCGGGTCCGGAGCCAATGCCCCCGCTGCCCCAGGCGATGCCGCCGCTTTCGTCCCAGATGTGGGAGGAGGTGACGGAAGTTGGGGAAGCGCTGCCGCTCCAACTTACATCCATCCGGGCGTTGAGAAAACCGCCGCCCTTGAGACCGCGGTTCACCACGCCCTCCTCGGGCGATTCCGTCTCGCCATCCCGGGCCAGATAGACGCCATCCATGACGTCGGTATCGGCGCCGCTGCCCGTTTGACCGTGGCAGGTAAGACAGAGATCGTAGCTGGTGGCGGTGATGAGCAGGTTTTCGCCCTGAGCCACATGCGCGCGATGGCAACCCGCGCAGGCATCCGTAGTTGCGGTATAATGGCCGTGCGGGCCGTTATCTGCCCGCACGGGGGCGCTCATCCACATGCTGAGTGTGAGCATGAATGCGATGATGCTGAACTTTCTCTTCATGCTGACATGCCCCCTTCATCCCTGGCTCCTCCCCCGCCTCCATAAACGGGGGAGGAGCGCTTGCAAAGGATGCGGTGGGGCCGCGTGAAACGCGAACGGATGGGGCTTATTTCTGGTGACAGGCCTGGCAGACGCCGCGGTTATCCTCGCGCAGCAACGCACTGTCACCTGCGGGTCCGGCGCCAGCGGCATAGCCCGTCATCTGGGCCGAGGTGCCGTGAGGGAAGTGGCAGGTCTGGCAGACGATGTAGCCGTTGGCCAGGCTGACCGACACGGTGTCACCGTTGCTGTCGGTGTAGGATGTGGGTTTGCTCGAGGTCACGTCCACCGGATGGGTGAAAGTGGGATCGCTAGGGTAGTTAGCGGCATGCTGGTAAGGATCATGGCAGGCGCCGCAGACATTGCTCTGGTTGCTGGCCCAGCTCACGACGCTGTAGTTTTTGTTGGACTCATCACTCTGGGAGACCGTGACATTGACGCCGTTGATTTCCTCTTTGATGATGCGATAGTTGGGCGAACCGTGGGGGTCGTGGCAGGAAGCGCAGTCCAGAGGATCATCGATAGTGCCCAACTGACCACGCAGGCCCCCAGCGCCCCAGGCTTGATCTTCTACTCCCGTGGGGTCGTGAGTGGAAGTGACGCCAGCGCCTGCGTAGTTCACGAAGCCGCCACCCAAAAGGGACGCGCCGTCGGGGGTCTGGGTGGTCTCATCGCCACCACGTCCAGAAACAAAAACGCCGTCATCCACGTTGGTGTTGGCGCCGGTGCCAGCAGCTCCGTGACAGGACACACAGAGGTCGTAGGTGCTGTCCGCCATGAGCAGATTGTCCGACGTGGCCGTGTGGGCCCGGTGACAACCGGCGCAGGCGTCGGTGGTGGCGGTGTAGTCGCCGTGGGGTCCGCCGTTGGCCGAAGCGACGCCGCCGAAGACCAGCATCATCGCCAGGACAACCAGCGAAACAAGGAGTAGCTTTTTCATGGTTTACCTCTCCTTTCCTGCAGTGTTGAGAATGAAAAGGGTGAGAAGAAGCGGGTGGGTGAACGTTGTCATATGGGGCGGTGGTCCATAACACAACGTGAAGTGGATTCAAGCCATCTTACATAGGCAACCTCCTTATTGGTGTGAATGGTTGGCGGGTCGAGAGTGTGTCTCCACCACGAAGACACAGAGATTGCAGAGGATGGGGATTTGGCATCCTCCGGGTGGTTGGGGATTCCTCTGCATGCTCTGGGACTTCATGGGCGGGCCGATGTTGGGTATGTTGCTTTGAAAGTAGGACACGAATGAACACGGAAAAACACGGATAATTAAAAAATCTGTGTCCGAAGGCTGTGTGAATCTGTGTCCTCATTTTCATCGGCATGGGCGGGTTGCCGGCTGTGGCGCTTGCTTTCAATAAGTCCAGACCTGGATGCGATGGTTTTCGCGATCGGCAATGTACAGCCGTCCGCTCGAATCCAGGTCGATGTCGTTGGGATAGTTGAACTGGCCTCCCTGGGAGCCAATAGAGCCGAAGGTGAAAAGGAACGCGGGCTCCTCGCCGGAGAAATCGTAGACACGCACATTCTGCCCGACCGCGTCCACCACATGCAGGCGATCCTTGTCGTCGATGGCCATGCCGCGAGGCAGGTTGAGGGCGCTGTCGCCGCTGCCCACGCCGTAGTGGAAGAGGAATCCGCCCTCATCGTTCCAGATAGAGAGTCGGCCATTGTTGCCATCGGAGACGATGATCTGGTTCTTGCTGTCGCGCAGGGCCGCGTTGGGGAAGAGGAATTGGCCATTGCCTTGACCTGAGGTTCCGAACTGGAACGCGTTCAGGTCGAAATCCAACCAATCCGCGGCCATGACCACCGAGGCGGGGACGACCATAACGGAGTGAGCTTCGTCGGTGAGGTCGGTTAGATACATGCGATCCTGGGAATCGAACCAGATGCCCAGAGGAGCCCACGCGGCGTCGTCGGGCCGGGGCAGGGTGGCTTCCTCCCCGTTTTCATCCTGGTAATAAACGACGTTTTGGAAGAAGTTGTAGGCGAAAGTTCCTGTTTCGGGCGTGAGCCCGGTGTGTTTGGCGATGTATTCGCTGAGGCTGAGAGTGGGGCTGAGAATGGTGTCCAGGAAATTGCCATCGGCATCGTAGACAAAGATGGCGTGCTGGAGGCGATCGGTGACGAAGACCCGGCCCGTGGAGTCGGTGGCGATATAGACAGGCGCGCGATCCCCGGGGTTAGTGCGAGGCGGGGCGAAGGATCCCAGCAGATTGCCATCGCGATCAAGGATCTTCACCATCCGGTCGCCGCGCATTTCGGTGACGTAGAGGCGCTCGCCGTCGGGCGAAAGGGCGACGCCCACGGGGCTGTTCACCTCGTACATGGAGAAGATGTAGCGGGGCGGATAACTCACCTCCACTGGCACGGGGAGGAGTTCGGGCAAAGGTTCGGGCTGATTGAGATATCGGATGAACAGGTAGCTGACGGACGCCAGGCCCAGGAAAAGGACAATCAGGATGGCCAACAGGATTCTGCGTCGGCGTTTTTCGTCTGGAGTGAGCTCTGGCGGCGGTGAGGGTTCGAGGGGGGTCGCTGTGGTCATTGGGAGGACTCCTGTGAGGATTCCTGGGGTTTCATGGCGCTGAGGCTGGCCTGCACCCGGCCCAGGGCCTGGCGCGTGGCCAGATCATGAGGATCGATGGCCAGGGCTTTCAGGAGGATGTCTTGGGCGGCAGTGAGATTCCCCTGTTTTTCGTAGGTCAGTCCGAGGCCCAACAGGGCGGGCAGGTAGTCGGGCAGGGCGTCCACCGCCTTGCGCAGGTGCGTTTCCGCGGTGCTGTAATCCTTCTGTGAGTAGGCGAGCATGCCCTGAGCGTATTCAGAATAACCGGGCTGCTGCAAGGCGTTGTAGCTGTTCACCATACCCTCATAGGCCTCGACGAAGTCGGGCACGAAGCGCACAGCCTCCTGGAAGTGTTCCAGGGCTTGCTCATGTTCGCCCATGCCCTGATAAGCGACGCCTAACTGGTATTGGGCGTCCGCGTCGGTGGGCATGATCACCAGGGCGGCTTCCAGGGGCTCCACGGCTTCGGCGTATTGCCCCAGTTTGTTGTGACTTTCGCCCGTAAAGTAGTAGACCATTTCTAGGATCATGTCCGATTTGGCGATGGGACTGTCCTTGCGGGCGTCGATGACCTTTTGTAATAACGGAATAGCTTCAGTGGGCTGATCCATCCGCACGTTCGCCATGCCGGCGATAAGCAGGGCTTGTTGGTTGTCAGGTTCCACTTGGAGCAATTGTTGAGCCTGCTCAAGGGATTGGGGGTACATGCGGTTTTCGAAGTAGAGCCTGGCCAGAGCCAGCCGCAGGTCAGGGTCCTGCGGGTTTTCCTTGACCGCTTGCTCCGCTTCTTGGATGGCGATTTCGGCGGGAGAAAGCGCGCCGCGGGGGACAAAGCGATCCCAGTAGTAGTATGCTGTGAACGCGGCCAGGATGACCATGAGCAAAGCGCTGACAATGATGATGGCTCGCCGCAGATTGCTGGGATGTAGAGGGTCTTTCTTGGGAATGGGTTGATTCGATGAAGACATTATGTGTGGACTCCTGAAAAGGGAATGGAATCGGGTGAACGCGAGGCGCACGGATCCCTTTTTTACGGGTTGGCGATAATACCGCCTGGATGACAGCGACTACAGAGGACGTCCTGGTGACAGGTGTAGCAGACCTGTGCGCCTGTCTTCTGATATTCCTCGGCATGGGAATAAAGCATGTCGGGGGGATGGGAGAGGTTGTGGCAGGCGTCGTTGCTGCAAAATCCCTGGCCGTGGCAGTCGAAGCACCCTTCCCCCTGGGCGTCTTTCACCGATCGATGTTCGATGGTCCAGCGAAAATCAGAGTGGGAATCGGGGACGGCGCCAATGACCACGGGCGCTTCCACGATGCGGTCCTCGCCTCGTCCCACAATGGGCACAGTGTGGCAAAGGTTGCATTTGACGCTGATGCTTTCGATTTCGTTGCCGCTTTCATCCAGGGTGACGTGTTTGTCGTCGTGGCAGCGGAAGCAGCCCGGGAAGGGGTTATGACGGGCATTGTTGGGATTCGTTTTCCAATCCATGCCCAGGTCCGGGAAATGGGTTTCGAGATACAGGCGTCGAATCTCGTCCATGGCGCTCTGCACCTTGCGCTCATAGGCCAAGACATCGTCGTAGTTGGCGCTGACGTTGGATCTGTTCGCGGCGGCAGGGCGACGGGTGCGCAGGTAATAGTCGGCCAAGGCGTCGATGGCAGCGTAGGCTTCTTCTTCCGTGGCGAAATCCTGACTGAGGATCTCCACCGCTTTGGCTCGGATGTAGGGCAGGTCTTGGGGGAGGCGTCCTTCGTTGATGCTTTTGTCCACCACGACCTCGGGCGTAGGAATGAAGTGGGCGGTGCGGTTGTGGCAGTCGATGCAGTCCATCTCCCGCACTTTGCCCTCTTTCCAGGCGTCTTCTACAAAGGATCCCCAGGCCATGTTCAGCATATCGCGCAGGTAGAATTCTTTCATGGAGCCATCTTCCTGCTTGACGCCAACCCAGACGATGACCTGACGTTGTTCATCGGCGGGGATGTAGTAGACCGGGTTGGAGATATGCCAGTGGATGCCTTCGTTGACGCCGCCGCCTTCTTCCCAGCCGCCCATTTTTAGGATGAAGGTGGATTGCACGGGCGTATTGGCTTCGTCGTTGTCATAATGTTTTATGATCTTGATGATGTTGTCTTTGAACATCTGCGGGGAGTGGCATTCCTCACAGGTTTCTCTGGCGGGACGGAGATCGTGGACCGGACTTTTGATGGGGCGGCTGTAGGTGTCGGTGAGCACGGCGTACACCTGTTTCAGTCCGTCGATTTTGGATTTGATGAAGAAGGATGCGCCGGGTCCGATATGGCATTTGGCGCAATCCACATTGGCATGAGGCGATTCCTCGAAGCGCACGAATTGGGGGATCATGACGTGGCAGGTTTGTCCGCAGAATTCCGCACTTTCGGTGTATTCGTAGGTCTTGAGTCCGCCAACGAGGAGGACGACGCCCAGAACGATCAGGCCCACCAGGCTCAGGGCCGCCATGCGGCGATGAGCTGGTTGGTTGAAGTCGATCTGGATCGTGGGAAGACGCCGCTTGCGAGAGGCGCTCTTCTGCCCTTTGGGGGCGGCTTCGTGGGGATCGTCCTTTTTTCTGCGGAAGGAAAATCGACTCATGGTTATCAAACCTTGACTTCGGTTTTGGGTTGTTCAGGCGCGCCTGCCACATGCAAATCGTCACCTGTCGAGCTGGATGCGGTCGCGCTCTCCACCTTGCGTTGGTCGGGAGCCTCGGCGAAAGAGGGTTCGCCTTGATGATGAAGCGGTCGAATGAGGGTCTGAGGCTGCACCTGCATCAGAAATTCATAGGCCGATATGATGCGTTCATACTCCAGAGGATGGTCATGGGTCATCTCATCTTCTGACATATAGCCGGTGAAGATGCTCGTGTTGCGCGTCTTGATCTGGGTGTGATACATGTGCCAGATGAGGATGGAGAGGACGGCGAGGATGGCTTCCCAGCGATGCAAGGCGCGGGCGATGGGGATGGCTTCACCAGGGAGGAGCTTGGTGGTGCTCAGGGGAAACCACATGATGATGCCTGTGGCGATCATGACGATCTGTCCCCAGATCAGCGCCCAATATTCGATCTTTTCGTCGAAGCTGAAGCGGTCGAATTTCGGGGGGTCGGGTCGTCGGTCCAGGTTGTAAAGGATCATTTGTACGAAATCATGAAAGTCCTTGACACGGGGCCACATGGCACCCTTTTCTCGCTTGACAAACCACGTCTCCAGAATCTGCCAGGCGTGATAGATGGAGACGGCGATGAGTGCGATGGCGGCCACCCGATGGACGGTGCGTAGATCATCGACGCCGCCGAAGAAATTGATGACCGCGGCCACAGGAGCATAAGCGCTGTAGGTCTGCAAGAGGCCCGTAAAGGCCAGGAGGGCGAAGGAGATCAAAAGCGTCAGATGCTGATAGCTTTCCGACAGGGTGAAGCGCCGGATGAGCCGTCTGCCGTCCAGTAGCAGGATGATGCGAAAGGCCAATTTCCGGGCCTCGCGAATGCGCTTCTCCAGGAGCTCCTGCTTGACGCGTTGCAGGTCGATCTCATTGTCTGGGTGAGCGGTCATGAAAGGCGAGGGATTAATCTTCTTGATAGAAGTCATGATCGTTACCCAACTCCTCCTTGAGCGCTTCTTCAGCAATGGCGACGGCCTGACGCTGTTTTTTGCGTTTGTTGCTCCAGCGTTTGCGCGTGTCCAGGCCGATGTAGATAAGGAAGCCGCCAATCACGCCGGGAATGAGTAGAAATTGATAGATGGTGTTGACGAAATACAGGATGGGGGTTTTGTCTTTGTCCGGAATGTAATGACTCAGCCAGGCGTCAGGAAAACGGATATTGGCGTCTTCATGGCATTGTTGGCACGTGCTCTGCAAGTTGGTGGGATAGATGGTGGAGCGAGGGTCGTCGGGGGGGAGGATGTTGTGGATGCCGTGGCAGTCGAAACAGGTGGCCTCGCTGGCTTGTCGTTGATCCTCTGACAAGCGATAAAGGTTGACGGATCGGCCGTGGAAGTCGCTGAGATAGGTTTGGAAGACATCGGTGGAGATGCCGTATTTATCCATCAGCTCTTTGTCGGCATGGCAGCCGCCGCAGATGGCGATACTGTCATCCCGGTAATCGGGATTGCGGGGACCTCGAACCTGATGGGCGCCATGACAATCCACACAGGTGGGCACATCGGGATTGGAACTCTCCTTCAGGGCGGTTCCATGCACGCTGAATTGATAGGTGGTGAAAACGGAAAGGTGGCATTTGCCACAGCTCTGCGAGATTTTTGCCCTGGGTTGATCGGGCGGCGTGGTGTCGTGGCTGCCATGGCAGTCGACGCACACCGGCGCGTAGATGTTGCCAGCGGCCAGCACCTTGGCATGGGCGCTGTCGGTGGCCGATTCAAATTCTTCCTTGTGGCAGGAGCGGCAGGCATTGTTGATGGCGAGGGTCATGTGGCGGACGTCCTCATAGGGCAGGTCCACGATGAGCGCCTCACCCGGCTTTTCTGGCTCACCATCGACGTCGGGATGGCAGACCACGCAATCGATCTGTTCTCCGCCCGCTTCATGAGGATAGCTGGCCGTCTGGGGATGGCAGGCGATACATTCGAGTCCCGCCTTGCCATGCACCGAGTTGTCGAATACGCCGCTGTCTACATAGAGATCGATGATGTCGCCGTTTTCGAATCGGCCCCGGAAGTTGTGGTCGGTGTGACACATCCGGCAATTCGCATCCGCAGATACATCACCCAGGGGCGTGGGGGTGGGAATAGGGGTGGTCTCCCCTTCCACCGCCTGCACGGGCGATGTCATGACCATCATCCACACCACGAGAGGCAGGATGGCGATGACGGCCAAAATTCGTAGCAAAATGGGAGATGCATGGCGCGTTGAGAACATCCTCAAGCTTCCTCTCCGAGGAGTTGATGGATCATGTCGCGGTAAGCGTCCACCAGGGCGTGACTGGCAACCGGGCAGAGATAAACGTCACCATTGCCGATGGTGCGAATGGCCCGGATGAGTTCATTTGCTCCTTTCCAATGACAAATACAACCCCTCAACCCCCACGCGGTGAGTTGAATGAAACAGGTCCGCACGTGGTCGGGCGAGCACTCCAACGCCAGCGTTTTCAGTTCAGGATGGATATGGACAAGGCGGGAGAGGAGATCTACACTCGGTTCGCCAAACGTGGGAGCATGGATTATCAGCACGTCAGGCCGAAACTCCGACGTCAGCAACCCCGCATCCTCGTTCTCTTCAGCTTTTCCCACCACGCGCACCAACTTGCTGGACGAGAGTTGCTTTTCAAGTTCGGCGCTAATGGCGGGGGATTTGCTGGCAATGAGAACGGTGAAGTTCGTCTTGGAGGAAGTCCGCTGCCAGAGTTTCGTGACCATCTTCGTTGTCGGGAAGTTCACTGGTTTGAGGTCCTCTGACCTGTGAATATACTAACATTTCCCGCAACGCAATTAAATAAGGGGTTTACCTTATCCTCATGTTTCTAATGCCCTATTCATTTAGTTTTGTCCTGTTTTGTCATCTGAGACGCCTGCAAGTAACCCCTCTTCCAGCAAAAACCAAGTTTCCTTTGTAATTGCTTTGGTAGGCGACTTGGCGCATATGTTGTTCTGAACTGCGCTTCTTTCAACGCCGTTGCGTCAACCGTAAAACGTCACACGTCATGATTTGGCATCTAACGCTAATCATCGTAGGGATCAATTAGACGTCGACGCACGGCATAACGTACGATCTCAGCCACATTGTGGAGGTCAAGCTTGTTCATCATGCGGGTGCGATGCACATCAACGGTTTTGGGGCTAATGTGTAGGATGTCGGCGATTTCCTGGTTGGTGTAGCCCTGCGCCACCAGCACCAACACCTCTCGCTCTCGAGGCGTGAGTCGCTGTTCAGGGTCTGCGGCATCCTCTCCAGCCATGAGCGCTTCAAGCACGAGCTTGGCAATGGGAGGGTGCAAGTAAGAATTGCCTTCATAGACAGCTCGAATACCCCTCACAAAATCGGTGTCCGCAGCCTGTTTGAGAACATAACCTCCTGCGCCTGCCTCTAGTAAGGGCAGCACATACTCTTTGTTCCCATACTGGGTGAGCATGAGAATGCGGGCGCTGGGGTGTTCCTCCAGAATGTATCGGGTGGCGATCAGTCCATTCATGCCCGGCATCATCACATCCATGACAATCACGTCAGGCTTGAGCTCTCGCACTTTTTGGATGGCTTCCTCGCCGTTGGACGCCTCCCCCACGACTTCGATATCATCGTATGTCGCTAGGAGCGAACGCAGCCCCGCCCTCAGGATGGCGTGATCATCGACAAGCAGCACCTTAATCTTGGGCATTTTCCCTCACATAGTTCAGCGAATAGGGGATTTCCACAACAATCTTTGTTCCTTTGCCTGGCTCTGAATCGATTTCCAACGAACCATTAAGCAGCGCAACGCGTTCCTTCATACCCAACAACCCAAAATGATTCTCTGGGGAGTGAGTCATCTTGCTGGCATCAAAGCCGCGCCCATTGTCCCGAACTTCGATCCGCAGCCGGTCGTTGCACCAATCCAGTTGGATGGCGGCCATGGTGGCCTGGGCGTGTTGCGCGATGTTGTTGATGGCCTCTTGAATGATGCGATAGATACTTGCTTGGGTGTGGGATGAGAGATCTCGAGGCGTCCCCGAAACTTGCATCGCCACCTGCACGCCCTGACTTTCCAGCCGGGCGTTGGCGTACCATTGCACCGCGGGAGTTAGACCGTATTCATCCAATAGACCGGGCCGCAGGTCCATAACGATGCGATTGACTCCCTCCAGCGCCCTGGCGGCGTCGGCCCGCAACTCTTCTAGTTGTGCCAGAATATCCTTGTCGTCCACTAGCCTTGATAGCGTACCCAGGCGAACAATCAGGTTGGCGAGTTCCTGGCTGGTTTCATCGTGGAGTTCCCGCGAAACGCGGCGGCGCTCCTCTTCTTGGGAAGAGATGAGCTGGCTCAACAACTTTTCCCTAGCCCGACACATCTCCTCCAGCGCCATAGATTTTTCCACAACTTTCTCCTCCAGGTTTTCACTCACCGATCGCTCTTGTTCCAGAAGCGCCTTCAATTGTTGTCGCATGGTCTCAAAGTTTGCAGCCAGTTCAAACACATCTGCGACGCCCGAGGGCTCCAGAGGTGCGTTCAAATCACCTTCGGCGATGCGTTGGGTGGACAGGACCAGGGCTCGCAAAGGGCGGAAAATTTCCACAATGTGGAATTGCA
>CAZDCN010000013.1:0-14163 GCA_964503945.1 uncultured Caldilineales bacterium | reverse complement strand
GTATGGAAGCCAAACTGTCGGAAATGACGATCGAAGGAAAAGGCGTCGATGACGCCCAGGGTTTCCATCACCGCGAAGCTGGTGCAATCGACAAAGCCGAAATCTTTATCCGCATAACGCCTAAAAATCACCCAGGCTCGCTCTTCATGGGGCGGTTCAATTCGGACGATCCGCAAACGCCGGCTGGCCCGCACGCGTTCCATAAATCGAACGGCTATCGCGTGATTGGCTCGCCTGCGAAGCAATGTCACGGTCTCGGACAAAATCCAATTCGTCGTCATCCACTGAAACTGCCGCGCCTGGCTCTGGGCAAAGGCAAAGGCAACCTCGTGATGCCGATCATCGCGCGATTCCAGGGCGATCCAGGCCGACGTGTCGACGAACAGGGGTTTCATATTTCCTTGACTTCAGCTTGGGCGGACTCGGAAAGCGGGCCGTATAGATAAAGATCGTGATTTTCCGATGCATCCGGCACACCGAAGTCCACCGGATCGGTTCCTATCAACCACAATGGGTCCTCGTCCGTTTGCGCCTGAGATGGACCAAAGTGTTGAGAAGAAGCAATATATTGTGCGGCGGCCTCGCGCAATAATTGCGCCATGCTTTTATTCTCTTCGGCCGCTCGTCGCTTGAGCTCGCGGTGCAATTGTGCGGGAAGTCGGATGTTCGTCGTGATGTAATCGGTCATTTTTCGCCTCCTTACAGCACAATTGTACCGAATGAAGACGTCTCCCTCCAAACGAAATCAGAAGAAGACCGGTTCATGATATTCGCCAAAGACCTTGCGGAAGACGCCCATCATCTCGCCCAAGGTGGCGTAGACCCGCACAGCTTCAATAATGGGATACATGAGGTTCTCATCGCCGCGAGCCGCATCCTCCAGCTCGCGCAGGGCTTTCTCCACCGCGGCGTTATCTCGCTCCGCCCGCACCCGGTTGAGCCGGGCCACCTGACGGTCGTAGCCCTCGGGGTCCATCTCCAAAATGGGAATCTCAATGGGCTCTTCAGCCACATAGTCATTGACGCCCACGATGATGCGCTCCCGGTTGTCGATCTCCATCTGATAGCGGTAGGCGGATTCGGCCAACTCGCGCTGAAAATAGCCGTTCTCGATGCCGCGGATGACGCCGCCCAGGGCCTCGATTTGCCGGAAGTAGCGGTTGGCGTCCTCCTCCATCTCATCGGTGAGTTTTTCGATGTAGTAGGAGCCGGCCAGGGGATCGATGGTGTTGGCCACGCCCGATTCGTGAGCGATAATCTGCTGGGTGCGCAGGGCGATGGTGACCGCCTTCTCACTGGGCAGGGCCAGGGCCTCGTCCATGCTGTTGGTGTGCAGGCTTTGCGTGCCGCCCAGCACCGCGGCCAGGGCCTGGATGGCCACCCGCACGATGTTGTTTTCCGGCTGCTGCGCGGTGAGGGATGCGCCCGACGTCTGGGCGTGGGTGCGCAGCATCCAGGATCGCGGATTTTTGGCGCCGTATTTCTCCTTCATGGCCCGGGCCCAGATGCGCCGCGCGGCCCGGAATTTGGCGATCTCCTCGAAGAAATCGTTGTGCACGTTGAAGAAGAAGGAAAGCCTCGGCGCGAACGCGTCGATATCCAGCCCCCTTTCCAGGGCCGCCTCCACGTAGGCGAAGCCGTCGGCCAGGGTGAAGGCCAGCTCCTGGGCCGCGGTGGCGCCCGCTTCGCGGATGTGGTAGCCGCTGATGCTGATGGTGTTCCAATAGGGCATCTCGTTGGTCCCGAACTCCACCGTGTCGGTCACCAGGCGCATGGAGGGTTCGGGCGGGAAGATGAATTCTTTCTGGGCGATGAATTCCTTGAGGATGTCGTTTTGGATGGTGCCCCGCAGGATGCGACGGTCATAGCCCTGCTTCTCCGCGGCCACGATATACATGGCCCAGATGATGGCCGCGGGCGAGTTGATGGTCATGGAGGTGCTGACCTCGCCCATGGGGATGCCATCGAAGAGGAGCTCCATATCGGCCAGGGAAGAGATGGCGACGCCGCATTTGCCGAACTCGCCGATGGCCTCGGGCGCGTCGGTGTCGTAGCCGTAAAGGGTGGGCATGTCGAAAGCCACGGAAAGGCCCGTCTGGCCCTGCTCCAGCAGATACTTAAAGCGTTGATTGGTCTCCTCCGCGGTGCCAAACCCCGCAAACATGCGCATGGTCCACAACCGGCCCCGATACATGGTGCTGTGCACGCCCCGGGTGAAGGGATACTCGCCCGGCATGCCCAAATCCTGCAAATAATCCATATCCCGGACATCCAAAGGGGTGTAGAGACGGTTCACGGGGCGTGAAGAGGTGGTCATGAACTTCTTCAGCCGTTCGGGCCGCCTCTCCAGAGTTTTGCGCAGGGTGGTTTCCTTCCAGCGTTTGAGCGTCCCGCTCAGGCGTTGGAGATGTTCCTCGTTGAACAAGGGCATAGCTGACCTCCCGGAACGTGAAGACAGAGGGGGTTCTTTTTTACATCGTGTTCATTCTACACTAAATCCCCCAAATTCTCGAAAGGTGGAAATCCCCAAAATGGACTGTAAAACGCTGGAGAGGCGAGCATCGCCCACAAAAAAAAGCGCGAGGGTTTTGGCCCTCGCGCTTTCGCGTGAATGATAGCAGATGAATGGATGCTATCGAGCAGGCATCCGTCTGCATTCAACGCAGTTTAGGCGGTGGTGACGTCGCGGGCCTGGAGGCCTTTGGGACCGCTCTCGACGGAAAACTCGACGCGTTGTCCCTCCTCCAGGGTGCGGAAGCCATCCATTTGGATAGCGGAGAAGTGGACGAAGACGTCTTCGCCATCATCGCGGGCGATGAAGCCGTAGCCTTTGCTGGCGTTGAACCATTTGACGGTGCCTTGTTCTCGTGCAGACATGGTGTTACTTTAACTCCTATAAAGTGAAACTGAGATAGATTGTTGCCGCAGGCCCGATAGCTCTCTGAAAAACAAAAAACAGCCGCCCAAACTGCGACGACTGTTGTTGAAGACAGATGCGCTTGTTGGCCTACGAGACCCACTGTAACAGGTTTCCCATCACTTGTCAAGTCACCCCCGAGGACTTTTTCCATGCTTCAGAAAAGTGCAACACGCCCGACGCCCGCCAATGCGCACCCACGCGGGCAGGGGGTGTTCATCCCAACTCTTGATGGACCCTGCATGGTAGCGAAAATGCCACCAGCGGGCCGCCCCGTTTTCGAACATGGTCGGGCCGAAGATGTGGATGTTGTCCACCACCTCGGGCGAAGAGAAAACCCAGTCCCGCGGCCGCCAGCGCAATTCGCCTTCCACGGTGGAAATTGGATCCTGGGCGGGCGCGGGAGCCGAAAAGATGTAGAGCCCGCCCGGCGGGGTTTCAAAACCCTCCCAGGTAAGGATGCCATGAAAACGGAGAGCAGTCAGGCGATAGCCCGTTTCCTCCCGCACCTCGCGCAGACACGCATCCACGGGCGTTTCCCATGGACCGATCTTGCCCCCGACGCCATTCCACAATCCCCGGTTGGGCGCGTTCACGCGCTTCAGCATGAGGATGTCGTCCCCGCGGGTGAGAAAGCAGAGAGTGTAACGCATGTCGGGCGCGTTCATAACACCTCCTTCAAATCGACGCCAGCGACAAAATCTTCCATGCCCGACCTGCGCCAGGCGAAGGAGAGATTCCGGGTGGTATGCCCCACGCCCACCTGACCGTTCGCATCCACCACGATCCAACCCGCCTCGCCTTTTGGCACCCGTTCAAGAAACGGAGCGGCGACCTGTGTCGCGGCTTCGGGCGCGGAGAGCCCCTCCATCAGCATCTGCATTACGAGAAAGGAAAGGCCCGAGAGGATGATGTGCTCCCCCTGCCCCGTGGTCGCCACGGCCCCGAAACGGTCGTCGGCATAAAATCCAGCGCCCGGAATAGGCGAATCGCCGATGCGGCCCGGCATCTTGAAGCTGACGCCGCCCGTGCTGTTGGCCGAGGCCACATGCCCGCGAACGTCCAACGCCACCGCGCCCACCGTGTCCGCGGCTTCAGATTCCAGCCGCTGGCGGTATTGTTCCAGACGGCGTGGGGTGATGAAGAACGCATTGGAAACGAGCTCGAAACCCTGCTTCCGGGCGAAGGCCTCCGCGGCCTCTCCGCCCAGGATGAGATGGCGGGTGCGCTCCATCACCGCTCGGGCCAGAGAAATGGGGTGCTGGACATGGCGAAGGAGCGTGACCGCGCCCGCCCGCCTCGTCGCGCCGTCCATGATCCCGGCATCCATTTCCACCTCTCCCGCCGCGTTGAGCACGGAACCCCGGCCCGCGTTGAAGGCCGGATTCGCCTCCATGGCCCGCACCGCGGCCTCCACCGCGTCCAGACTGCTGCCGCCCGCGGTCAAAATCTCCCAGCCGATGGCGGCAGCCTCCCGACAGCCGTTCTGGGCCAGCTCATAACGTTCGGGCGGGATGGCGCCCGCGCCGCCATGAACCATGATCGCAATGGGATTACCTATGGAGCTCATTTGCAAATTCCGGAAAAACGTCGCAAGATGATAATCTGATCATTCCGAGCAATCATAACACACCCGGACGCATTCCCCATGAAAACCTCACCTGAAACAACGGCGAAACCCGATGAAACCCGTAACCGCGGTTGGTGGGTCTCCATCGCCCTGATCATCGTCCTCATCGTCCTTACTGCGCTCTTTGTCGATGTCCAGGAGATGCTCCAGGTCATCCGGAAAACCAACCTGGGCCTGACCCTGGCCGGCATCCTGTTTCTGTTGCTGGGCGTCGCCATCATCGACTTTCGCTGGTGGTATCTTCTCAGCCGCCGCGCGCCATTCCGCCGCATCATGCACGCCACCCACGCCAGCTTCATTGTGCCCATTCTCACGCCCATCCCCAATTACATCAGCCGGGTGGTCATCACCAGCACCGCCACCGACATCTCTTTGCCCCAAAGCACCACGGGCATGGTGGTGGAAAGGATGATCGCCCAGATCATGCGCATCACAACCATTGTGCTGGCCATTGCCCTGGGCGCCCAATCGGAACTCTCGCCCACATCCATGGCCCGGAGCGTGGCTTTCTCCGTGGCCGTGCTGGCGGCCTACCTGCTGGCCATCCAATTCTCGACGCAAGTCACCGCAGGCGTGCACAGCCTGCTCTCCTGGCTGAAACTCAAAGAGGCGTGGGTGGAAAAGGTCACCGCCATGGTGAAGGATGCCCTCTGCACGGATGTGGGCATGAAGGAGCTGCTCTTCGCCCTGGCCGTCACCATTGTCATGTGGACCTTTTTCTTCCTGTTCCATTTTATGATTATCCTGGCCATGCCTCTGGAACTGGACGTCCACGCCAAAGCCACCATTGCCATGGGCGCGCTGGCCCTAACGCCTCCCTCGGCCCCGGCCATGCTCGGCATCTACCAGATTTCCCAGATCGGTCCAGGCCTGATCTTGCAATTCGGCAAATTTGACGATCTCCTCCCCTATTCCCTGGTGCTGTATTTCCTGCAACTCATCGTGTGGATGACGTTGACCCTGATCGGGCTACGCGCCTTGAAGATACGATTTACCGACCTCTTCCGCATTGGCAACATCGCCCTGATTTCCGAAAACGAAACAACCTCCACCCCGACATCGCACTGCTCCTGACCCCATTCATTATGACAACTCGCCCCTTCCTCCTGATCACGCTTCTGCTCTTATCGGGCTTGCTCATCGCCTGCGCGGCCCCGCCTCCTTCCCCAACCGTCACCCTGCAACGCCCGAACGAACCCACCCTCACACCCCCATTTCAGGCCGAGCCAACGCCATCCCCGACCGCCCATCCCCAGCCCCAGGCCGAGGAGGCCAGCCTCACGCCCGAAGATATCACCCTGGACGCGGGCGAACTCGCGGATTCCTGGCGGGCCGTATCCGTCCCCGCCACCCCCTTCGACAATCTCCACGCGCCCGGCCCTTCCGGCCTGCCCGCGCATTTCCAGATTCTCTTCAACGGCCTCGACGACCCGCGAGCCCGCGAGCCTGGCGCGCCCGTCATCTACATCATTCCTGTGGACCCTTACCGCCAACTTTGGGAAGAGCACGACAGCCGACTGGTGTCGGACCTGATCCGCCGGATTGCAGACCTCAGCTTCAAGCTTCCCCAGCCCTTACCGGTGCGTGGCCTGCCCGTCCTGCCTGTGGAGGAGACCTTCGGCGTGAACGACTTCGCCACCCAGGTGCGCCAGCCCTCGCCCCAGGAGGCCAGCGCCGCCAAGAGCGACTATCGTTTCGTTGGCCGATTCGCTCAAGACGCCTCGCCTGTGACCAATGAATGGCAGCGCTACATCTACCAGGGCTTCACCAACGATGGGCGCTATCTCGTCGCGTTTTTCTTCCCCGTACGCACCGACCAGCTCCCCGACGGCATCGAGGCGGTGTCTCAGGCGGAGCAGGACGCCTTTGCCCAGGATGGGTTGGGTTATCTGGCCGACAAGGCCCGCGCGTTGGATGCCTTGCCATCAGACGCGTGGGAGCCCGATCTGGCCGAGCTGGACGCGCTGATCGCCTCTTTGCAAATCGAAGGCATGCCTGAAACAGGCCTGACGGAGAGGAGCTGGGTGTGGGTGAGTCAGCGCGCGTCAGGAGCCGAAGCCCCAACCCCTGTGCTCGATCCCACCGCCTATGAGGTGACCTTCGCCGCGGAGGAGGTGCAGGTGCGCGCGGATTGCAAGCGAACGGATGGAACGTACGCCGCGTCGAGCGGGCTGTCGGGCCCGCTCCGCCTGACCCTGAACCCCACGACCATGCAACTCTGCGGCGAGAACTCTCAGGCGGACGTTTTCCTTTCGGGCCTAAGCCAGGTACAACGGTTCGCCATGGCGCCGGGCGGCCACACCTTGCAGTTTTATTTGTCCGACGGCTCCCTGATGAGCTTCGCTCAGAAGCCCAGAGGAAATGAGTAATCCGCACCGGCGGGGGTCAACACGCTTGTTCATATTTCCGGTCCTCACATGTTGGAGATGAGAGCCAAACACGCCAGCTCGGTGCGAAGATAGTCCCCAATAGACCAACCGACTTCGCATCCAAGCCTTTGAGTATCTCACCGAGCCGAGATTGGAGGATCTGGCCCGCGTCAGAGGCGGCTTGTCGAAAATTCGCACTTGTTGGTAAGATCGCCGCATGAGCATTACCATCCGACCGGCCACGCCCGAGATGGCGGCCGCGGCCGCGACGCTCATTTACCACGCGCTGGGACCGGTCAGCGACTATCTCTTCGCCACCGACGACCCCGTCCAAACCCAAAAGCTCATCGAGGCGCTTTTTCTGCGCCCGGGCAATCGTTTCAGCCACCAGTGGGCCGATGTGGCCGTGGATGAGCAAGGCCGGGTGCTGGGCATTGCCGTGTCTTTCCCCTATGATGAAACGCCCAAACTGGAATGGGCCAGCGCCATGCAGTTGCTGGACATCACCCGGCTGAACCACTTTCTGCGCTTTCTGGGGCGCTCCATGCCCATGGTTGGGGTCTCGGAGGCGGAGAAAGGGGACTATTACCTGAGCGATATCGCGGTCGCGCCCGAGGCCCGAGGCCAGGGTGTGGGCAAGATGTTGCTTCGGCATGTGGAAGATAAAGCCCGGCGGCAGGGGTTTCGCCGTCTGGCCCTGACCGTGGCTCGGGATAATGAGCACGCGGTCGAATTCTACCGCCGCCAGGGATTTCGCGTCCTCAGCGAGCGGGGCAGCCCCACCCTGGAAAAACGAGCCGGATATGCGGGCTTCTACCGCATGGTCAAGGAGCTTGGTGGGGAGAAGGCGGCGCAAAGGTCAACCGCAACGTCACGATAGCGGCATCCATCGACACGGCCACCCCCTGCGCGTCCACGTCCAGGGGCCGGATGTCCCGTTCTCGGGCGTCGCACTGCCAGGCCCGGGCCACGGGGTGCCGGGGGCTTTGCACATGGATGGGATGAGAAAGGGGCGCGGGCGCTTCCAGCCGCACGATCATCCCCCCGCCCCGCCATGCCGGTTTGATGGCTGCAATCCGCACGTCCTCCGCATCCACCGCCAGCAGCGCATCGGCCAGGCCCTGCCGCAACCCAGCGTCATCCCACGGCCCCGGCCTCATCGACCAAGCGAGCCGGTGGATGCCATGGGCGCGCCAATCGCCGGCCGGGGTGAACAGCAACGCGAAATGAAACCGGTAGGCCTCCTGCTCATGGCCGCTGGCGGGGTTGCCGGGGATGCCGATCAATCCAAAAGCCTTTTCCTGGGTGGCGTTGCGCGCGGCCACCAAATCCAGTTGACCCTGGGGCTGCCAGGCCGCAGCGCCGGGCAACGCCTGCATCACGGCCAGGCCCCGTCCACCCTGCCGGTCATGCACGTGCAGAAAGCGATGCAGGGGCCAGAAGGTCGGGCGATACACCCGCTGGGGAGGACGCTCAACCACGCCGCCCGGCGAGTCCATGCTCAGGATTTGCCCGCGGACCTCCGTTTGGAACCGGACGATGACCGAGCGGCCTTCCGCGGCCTTGCCCTCCACCAGAAAATGGACAACGGGCGAGGCCGCCGTCACCCAGGCCCGTCGACGAAACATTTCGCCCTCCAACATGCACTCGCTGATGACTTCGACAGCCTCTCCGCGGGACTGCACTTGCAGGGGAATTCGTTGCTGGCTGGCGCGCGCCTGCTCTTTCCAGATGCCGCCGGTGAACTCGTAGCCCATGCGCCATAGCCCGCCCGAATCCCGATTGCTGAGCAAATCGAAAGAAGGGCCGGTCAGCAAGGATGCGCCCGTTTCGATATCCAGCCATTGCACCAGCGCCCCGCCCGCGTGCTCATCCCAGACCAGCTCATGAAATGGCGTGCGGACGCGCACCAGGCTGCCTTCCCGGGTCCACGAGGGCGGGGAGGCCGAGGTCTGTTCGGGTGAAATCGCGGCCGCTGAGGGTGCGAGCTCGTCGAGGATCGCGTCCACCCTGGCGATGGCCTCCGCCAGCCAGGGAAGCTGCTCTTCCTGAACCACCCGATCCGGGGAGGTGCCGGTGATGAAGTCATGGTGGTTGGAGACGGCAGCCTGCCACCAGGGCTCCCGAAGCTCTCGGTTCACGCGGTCTTGCACAGGCGCATGTTTGGGCAGGCAGGTCAGCTTTTCGGCCAGCAACAGGTCGTCGGCCAACCGATGACAGCGCGCCTTCAGGGTGGGACGGGCCGTGTAAAAACCTGTCCAGTAGGGATTGGGATCCAGTTCCAGCACGGGCAAGCGGTCTCGATGCCCTTCCACCAGGGCCAGATAATCATCCAGGCCCGCGTTGACCGCCCAAACGCCTGTGTGGGGATAGCGGCGGCGGTTGTATCGGTCGAGCAAGGCCACCAGGTCGGGGATGGGCTCCACGAAATCGAAGCCGATGGGGCAAAACAGGTAGGGCGTGCGGGCGTAGGGAGCCAACTGTTTCACATAGCCCTGGATGCGGCGGGCGATGTGCCCCTCCGAGCGCCGCTGGAAGGCCACCCGCGCCAGATACACCCGGCTCAAGCCCGCATAAGCCAGCATGTCGCCCTGACCGTAGGTAAACGCGTTCCAGTGACACAGAACCTCGGCGCCATTGCTGTCGCGCCAGATGAAATCGAGGCTGCGCTCCTCCTTCAGCAAACGGAAGGCGCTGGAGCCGGGCCGGGGGAATTTGCCGGGGATGGGGAGCTCGCAGCCCGGAAAGTACATGCCATCGACGCGGGTGATGGCCGTGCCGTCGAAGCCCGCGGCCCGTAGCAGTGTGGGCAGATGGGGCGTGGCGCCGAAGCTGTCGGTGAAGTAGGCCAGGGTGGGCTCCTGCTCGATGCCTTGCTCCCGCAGCCACTCCTGCCCGAGCAGCCAATCCCGCAGCAGGGCCTCCGATGAGGGCAGGAGGGTGTCCGCGGTGGTGACGCCGCTGCTGGTGAGACGCAGCCGCCCGCTGTTCAGCAACTCCCGCAACAACGCCTGTTTTTCCGGGCGACGTTCCCAATACATGCGCAAAAAGAACATGCACTCGATGCTGTACACGCGCCGCGGCTCCTGCACCAGCGCGTCGAGAGCCTGGTCCAGGTTGGACGCGACAAAACGCTCGAAGTATTCCTCCGAGGTGTAAAGCCAGTTGGGGTCCCAATGGCTGGACTCGCCGAAGATGAGCACTTTTTCGGCATCATCAGGGATGTTTAACCTGCGGCGCAGGGCTTGCGTAGTCATTGAAAAGGTGGCGTCCATGAAGTTCGGGAGGGGTTTCCGCTGATGCATGGCGTAAAGAACGGGGGTCCCCGCTGTGCCCCGTCATCAGGGGCTGTAAGAAAGTGTGGCTACCCGCATCTCATGGTTGCAACGTCAGAGTGTGCACTGCGGCTGCATCGATGGCTTCTTTGCTGAAGGGGAGGGGGTGATAGGTCACCGCCAGCCAGTCCTGGATCTGGTCATCATAGTGCGGCGTGAAGGGCTGGCCAGACTGACCATGGGGCGTGATGGAAAGGCTGGCATCCCAGTCGGCGGGGTCGCTGATGATGCGATAGGCCGGACCCAGGCCCATGGCGTAGGGTTTGTCGGGATAGTAGGCGCCGCTGTTCACCGTGCTCCAGTTGCCGCCGGTGGGGAAGGGACCGCGATTGAAGATGGGACGCAACAATCCAACGCTGCCCAGGGGATGGGAGAAGGTCATCTGATGGATGTCTCCCCAGGTTCGGAGCTTGCTCTTCTCGGTCAGTTCCGAGGCCGCTTCGGCCAGGGCCTGGCTGAGCAGCTCATTGCGTTGGCCCTGCCACCAGAGATTTTGCGGATCGTCCAAAAGGTTTTGCAGGAACATGTAGGGATAAGCGGCCATCTGCACATAGGCGTCAGTGGCTTCCCCCAGCTTGGGCTCCACCACCCGCCGCAACAGGCCCCACATGGCCAACTCGCTCAGCGCCGCGGCCTGGCTGTCGGGGTCCATGACGCCGTCCCAATCGCGCAACAAGGCCTGCGCCGCTTGCGCCTCGGGCGTGGACGCGGTCGCATCCCGGGCCAGGGCCTGAGCCAGTTGATGGTTGATGGCGCTGCGCCAATTGGCCTGTAACCGCGCGAAATCGTTCGGGGTGAGGGCTTGTGCATCGCGAATATGGTCGGTGATAAGCTGGGCGCGATAGGGGGGCTGGAAATAATGAGACAGGAAGTAGAGATAGTCGGGGCCGACGGGACGGTTGTTTGCCGAGGCGTAGAAATCGCCCGTCGGGTTCAAGTCAGAAGGCAGCGCTTCGAAAGGAATGAAACCCAGCCACTCATGTTTACCGTCCTCGCCCGAAACGGGCAGCAGGCCCAACACGTCGTTGCTGGCCCGGATGGGGACGGAGCCGGTCATCTGATAACCGATATTTCCTGCGGCATCTGCGTAGACCATGTTCACGCCCGGAACCTGCCATTTGCTCAGGGCCTGGCGGAACGCATCCCAATCCTTGGCCCGGTTCAGCTCCAGGATGGCCTGGGCCAGGGGGCGGCCCTGGTCGATGCCCGTCCAACGTAGGGCCATGGCCTGTGACGCGCCGGGCGTGGCGTCGGTGACGAGGGGACCGTGATGGGTGCTGCGCACCTTCAGGACGACGGGATCGCCCTTCTTGACCTGGATGACCTCTTCTCGGATGGTGAGGTCCCGCCACTCGCCACGAAAGCGATATTGCGCGCCGTTCTCGCTCAGGGTTTCGATAAACAGGTCCTGCACATCGGGCCGAGCATTGGTGATGCCCCAGGCGATGAATGCGTTGTGTCCGATTTCGATGCCGGGCGCGCCGGGCAACGAGCCTCCCACCACATCATACTGACCATCGCGGGTGTGCAGTCCCACCTCATACCACAGGCCGGGCATGGTCAGGGTTTGATGGGGGTCGTTGGCCAGCAAAGGCTTGCCCGATGCGGTGTGGCTGCCGCCCACCACCCAGGCATTGCTGCCCTGGTCGGGCCGGGCCAGGGGAACCAGGGCCTCCCAACGGTCGATAGCCGCCAGCAAAGCCCGACTGGTCTCGGCCGTCGTCTTCCGGTTGGCGTCAAGGATGACCAGCGGGCCTGAATAATTGGGCATGAGCTGCTGGATATCCTCCCATGAGACCGCAGCCGCCACCTGGCTGACCGCCAACTCCTCTTTGTAGTTATTGCTCAGCCCCCAGGCCACCAGTTTGAGAAAAACCAGCGAATCGATGGGCGTCCAGGGCTGCGGCTGAAAGCCAAGAATCTTGAACTCCAGGGGCAGATTGTCTCCCGTCTGGGCCAGATAGGCGTTGACGCCATCGGCATAGGCCTGCAACGCGGCCTGCGTGTCATTGTCCAGGACTTCCCAATCGGACTGTGCGGCCTGGGTGAGGCCCAAAATACGCATCAAGGTGTCGTTGCCCAATCCCCGTTCACCGATGACTTCGCTGAGTGCGCCGTGGGCGGCGCGGCGGGCCGATTCCATCGCCCATAACCGATCCTGCGCATGGACAAAGCCCTGGGCGAAAAAGAGATCGTGGGCGTTGGCAGCGGTGATGTGGGGGATGCCGGCCGCGTCTCGCTGAATGGTTACCTCAGCGGTCAGGCCCGGCGCCTGGATGTCGCCATCCAGTTGGGGATAGCCCGGACGGATGACGCCCAAGTAAAGGTAGGAGCCCAGGGCGACGGGAATGAGCAGGAGGATAACCAGCAGGCCAAGCAACACTTTTTTCATGGAGCGCTCCTTCAGTAGGGTGTGGGTGGATTTTGCAGGCCCTCAGGACATGCATTGCAAGGGATAGGCAAGGCGCCCGTCCGACGTTTGTATCAGAAACTGGCGCTGGGTTTAACGAAACATATCACACCAAAAATGCCCCGCAACTTTAACAAACATCCCCAAAGCTGTCAATCCCCCTCCGCCACTCCGCCACATCGATTAACTTGATTCAAGCTTCTCCTCCTGAAACGCTCTCTTGACTTTGCCTGGGTTTTTGGGTATGGTAAAAATGGTTGCGCACACGTGTGATCAACCAGAACCATCTAGCTTCCCACAGCTTTGCGAATCCCTGCCCCAGGAGCTTTGCCATGCCCTCTCATGCTATTCTCACCACCTTCCATATCGCCGGCAAGGTTATTGTCGCCACGGGCGGCGGCGGCGTGCTGGTGGGCGCCATGGCCCGCGGCCTCGCGTCCGAAGGCGCCAAGATCGCCATCCTCGACCTCTTCCCCGAAAAAGCGCAAGCCGTGGCCGATGACATCGTTACCGCGGGGGGCGAGGCCATGGCCCTGAAAGCGGACGTGCTGGACAAAGCCAGCCTGGAAGCGGCCCGAGACGCCATCCTGGCCCGCTATGGCCGGGTCGATGCGCTCATCAACGGCGCCGGCGGCAACAAAGCCCAGGCCACCACCTCCCCCGACCTCAGCTTCTTCGACCTGCCCCAGGACGCATTCCAGTGGGTCTTCAACCTGAACTTCATGGGCACGCTGCTGCCCAGCCAGGTCTTCGGCAAGGTCATGGCCGAGCAGGGCGAGGGCGTCATCCTCAACGTCTCCTCCATGAACGCGTTCCGGCCCCTGACCCGCATCCCCGCCTACTCCGCGGCCAAAGCCGCGGTCAGCAACTTCACCCAGTGGCTGGCCGTGCACCTGGCCCAGGAATACACCCCAAAGTTGCGGGTCAACGCCATCGCGCCCGGCTTCTTCCTCACCGAACAGAACCGCTTCCTCCTGCTGGACGAGGCGGGCGCTCTTACCCCGCGCGGGCAAACCATCATCGACCACACGCCCGCGGGCCGTTTTGGCGTACCCGATGACCTGCTGGGCGCGGTCGGGCCAGATCGGGTGAGGCTCGGCCATCAGCTCCTCGGCGAGGGCTTCGGCCTCCTCAGCGGTGGAGGTGTCGGCCTCTTCGGCGCGACGGAAGACCTCCAGGGCGCGCTGGAAGATGCCGTGAGCGGGCTCGCGCTCGTAATGCGCCTGGATCACGGGATCGTCGTCGATCGTGCCATATTGCTCGTTGGCGACGTAGACGATGCCCATGCGGTTGTTGAGAAAGTCGGGCACATAGAGGACTCCCTGGGCGCGGATGGCGCGGCCGTCGCGAGCTGACACCTCGAGCTGGTTGTTCGCCGCGCCGCAGATGATTTTTGCCTTGATCGTAGGGATGGTTCTGGGGTTGAGGATCGCCCCCGTGGCGTTCGGGGCGACGATGTCGACGTCCTCGGCGAGGATCGACATATCGTCGAGGGCGACGTG
>CAZDCN010000012.1:2275-15331 GCA_964503945.1 uncultured Caldilineales bacterium | reverse complement strand
GAAAAAATCAGAAAAATGATCCGCGGAAATCCGCGTTGCGAAGCATCTGTGTCATCAGCGTTCCCATTTTCATCACACCCCCACCCCCTCCCTATGCTTATCACTTCCTTTCTGGGCTCCGTGCTGCCCACTGTCTTCCTGGTCTGGCTCATTTGGTGGGCGGACCGCTATGAGCGCGAGCCGGTGAACATGCTGGCCGCTACGTTCCTCTGGGGAGCGATCCCGGCCATCTTCCTCGCCCTCATTGCTGAACTCCTCCTTACGCTGCCCTTGAATCCGGACGCTCTGTGGGGCCAGTTTGCGAGCACGGCGATCATCGCGCCTGTAGTGGAAGAGTCGGTGAAAGGGTTGGCGCTGTTGGCGTTGTTACGGTTTACGCGCCCCGAGCTGGATGGCGCACTGGATGGCATCGTGTATGGCGCTCTTGTGGGCGCAGGTTTCGCCATGACCGAGAATTTCTTCTATTTTCTGGGCGCGGACAATGCCAGCTCATTACAATCGCTGATTTTCCTCCGCTCGGGGGTGTTCGGGTTGAATCATCTCTTCTACACCGCCGTGTTTGGCGCCAGCGTGGGGTTTGCCGCGCGCATGGGCAACCGTAAGGCTCAGCTGTTCGTCATGGCGCTGGGCCTGGGAGGAGCTATCATCTTGCATATGCTGCACAATGCTGCCACGGTTTTGTCGCAAATCAGTCTGGGCTTCATCTTGTTGAGTACGCTGTTTTTATGGAGCGGTCTGGTTCTTTTCTTCTTTCTGGTGATTCTATTGTTGGCCCGAGAGCGGCGCATCATTCGCGATTATCTTGCTCGCGACGACGCCCCCGCCATCTCTGTGTCCGCACAAAAGCGGCTCATGGCCATTTTGCCCCCGCCCGAACGCTTCATTCCCAGCGCTGTGCTGCCTAAAACCGCCCGCCAACGGAACCAGGCGTATCAATTGGTGGCGGAGTTGGCCTTTCGCCAGCATCGGCTGGGCCGCGTCCGGGGCGCTCGGGCGCAGAAGCTGGTTGGAGAGATGGAATCTTTGCAAGCCGCGCTGGATGAGGCGTTGAAGCATGGATGATCCTTCGCGTCTTTTCGCCATGAGCGCCCTCATGGTAAAATAGGCCCGGCCACCCCATTCCCCTTGACCGAGTCGCCATGCTAGACCTGGCTATTGTCATCGTCAACTACAACACGAAAGATCTGCTACGCGCCTGCCTTCGCTCGGTGTACGCCAGCGAGGGCGATTTTTCGTATCATGTGACGGTGGTGGATAACGCCAGCCAGGATGGGAGTCTGGAGATGGTGCGAACGGAGTTCCCTCAGGCCCGGGCCATCGCCGCGCCAGTCAATGGGGGCTTCGCTTACGCCAACAACATCGGCCTGCGCGCCTATGGCTTCGGCCAAGACAAACCGCTGGATGAACTCCCCCGCTATGCCTTGCTCCTGAACCCGGACACGGAAGTGCCCCCTACGGCCCTAGCGGAGATGCTGGCCCTGATGGACGCCCGGCCCGAGCTGGGCGCGTCCGGTCCCCGCCTCATCCTGCCCGATGGCAGCCTGGATAAAGCCTGTCGTCGGGCTTTTCCCTCGCCCATGTCTTTTGTCTATCGCGGGCTGGGGTTGAGCAAGCTCTTCCCCACCCATCCCCGCTTCGGCCAATACAACCTCACCTATCTGCCTGAGGACCAGGAGATCGAGGTGGACAGCGTCGTGGGCGCGTTTATGCTGGTGCGCCGTGAAGCCTTGGAGGCGGCGGGCCTGTTGGATGAGTCCTTTTTCATGTACGGCGAGGACCTGGATTGGGCGTTTCGTATCAAACAGGCGGGCTGGAAGATATGGTACTACCCCAAAGTTACCGTCTATCACCACAAAGGCGCCGCGTCCAAAGGGAATGTGAAGGCGCGACGGGCCTTTTATGAAGCGATGGCTGTGTTTGTGCGCAAGCATTACAAGCAACAGACCCATCCCTTGCTTTATGGAGCCATCCTCACGGGCATTGCGGTCAAGGGCGGCATCGATGTGGGCATGACCTGGCTGCGGCGTCAGCGCATGGAGGCGAGCCGATGAAGGGGCGATGGCGTTGGCTGTTCACCCTGTTGCAGGTGTTGATCGATCTCTTTTCGATCAGTGCGGCCGTCTTAGCGGCTCACCGCTTTCAGCGATACGTGAAGCCGGGTTCGGTGGATCGGTTTCTCTACTATGCGCCCTATGCCCTGCTGTTTGCACTGATTGTTATTCTCGTCTCTTATCTTCGCCGCGGCTATCACTGGCAACGGCCTTCAGGTTTCCTGGATATTTTCTCCAAGGCCCTGGGCACGGTCACCCTGGCTTTTCTGGTGGCTCTGGCTGCGGTAGTTTTCTTCCTGCCCGACCTGATCAATCCGGGCGTGGCTCCTTTTCCCCGCGCGTTTTTGCTCCTGAGCTGGGGATTGGGCGTCGCCTTCATTACCTTTGGCCGTTGGGCCTACAATTTCTTCGTCCATATCCTGCAACGACGCGGCATCGGCCGGCAGAAAGTCCTGGTCGTGGGCAGCGGCGACATTGGACGCATGCTTATCCAGAAGCTGCAGGGAACCCATGACGCCGGGCATGAGGTGGTGGGCTATATCGAGGCCAATGGCCAGGGGATTCGGGTGGCGGATGTGCCTCGGCTGGGGCTTCCTTCCGACATCCCCGAGGTCATCGAAAAATATGAGATCGACGAGGTGGTGATCGGCTTGCCCGAAGCCTCTCATCAGGAGCTGGTGCACATCATTTCACTGTGCGAACGGGAGAAGGTGAGCATTAAGGTCTTCCCCGATGTGTTCCAGATCATGGCGACGGAGGTGGCGGTCAGCGATCTGGCCGGCCTGCCTCTGCTTTCGGTGCGCGATGTAGCCTTGCGAGGCTGGAAGCTGTCGCTGAAGCGGGCGTATGACCTGGCCATCGCTGTGCCCGCGCTGATTGTGCTTTCTCCCTTCATGCTGCTCATCGCTCTCCTTATCAAGCTGGAATCGCCCGGGCCGGTTTTCTACATCCAGGAGCGCATGGGGCTGGACGCGCGTCCTTTCCCCATGATCAAATTTCGCTCCATGCGCACCGACGCCGAGTCGCGCGGTCCTGGCTGGACCACGCCCGACGATCCGCGCAAGACCCGCCTGGGAGCCATCCTGCGCAAACTGTCGGTGGATGAATTGCCTCAGCTCATCAACGTCATTCGCGGGGATATGAGCGTGGTGGGGCCCCGGCCCGAACGTCCGGTGTATGTGGAGCAATTTCGGCAATACATCCCCCGCTACATGGAGCGGCATCGCGAGAAGGCGGGCATGACCGGCTGGGCCCAGATCAACGGCTTGCGGGGCGACACCAGCATCGTCGAACGCACAAAATACGACTTGTGGTATATTGAAAACTGGTCTCTCTGGCTCGATTTCAAAATTACCCTTCTCACGTTCGTCCGAATTTTCACTGACCGGAACGCTTATTGATGGCTTATGGCGAAGAAGAAAAAGAAGAAATCCACCGGCAAGGCGCAGAAAAAACAGCAGAAGCACGCGCTTAAGCGCAAGCAAAAGCGCAGGCGCCTGGCTCGGCTCACCAGTAAATGGTTGCGTCCTTCTCTGCGGGCCGCGGCGAACTGGCCTCTGCACGAAGTGCTGATCTCAGAAACCTGGCGCGATCCCAAAGATCTAACTCAGATTTTTGTGGTTCGCAGCGAGCTGCCAGGCGTGTACGCTATCGGCGTGTTTCTTGTCGATCAGGCGTGTTTGGGAGTGAAGAATGCGTTTGCTCGTATTGTTGATGAAGCCGAGTATCGAGAGATGCGCAGACGTTTGTTGGAAACGCAAGATTTCATCAGCAGCGATCTGAATCTGGCGGCCAAAATCATCGAAGCGTCCATCGAATACGCCCGCGGGTGCGGCATTGAACCGCATCCTGACTTTAAGCCGGCGCGAATCATGCTCCAGGGCGCGGATCCCGATGCGTGCGAAGAGGATATTCCCCTGGGCGGGCCCGAGGGCAAACCGCTTTTTATCGCCGGGCCTTACGATAATGTGCAAAAGATATTTGGGACATTGATGAGAAATCTGGGACCTGAAGGATTCCACTTTATCGCGCCCCTTACGCCGCCTCCTACTGACGATTTTTTTGATGATTTTGATGACGGCGTTTGGGATGAGGATGCGTGGGATGTGACGGATGATGAAGCGTTCGATTGAATGGCGCGTGGAAAGTAGGAGGTGATCGAATGGGCCAGAAATCCAATCCTCAGAATTGGCTGCGTGCCATGGGCTCGGCTTCGCCGCGTTCACCTGACAGGTCCCTGGCGACGCCTGACGCTTTCAGAAATGGTTGCCTCTCCGCCCACATGTTAGCAAAGCGGCCATTCGGGAGGAGGACCTGTCAGGTGGGCGTGGAACGGCCTCTTTTCATGTTATGGCTCTGGCGGTCCAAACACACCCACCCACAAAACGCAACGCGGTGCCATCCGTCCTTCAATCCTCGGGCGGTTCGCTGAACCCCTCCACCAGATTCAACACCAACTCCTTCAGGTCGCCGCGGTTGGGCAGGGCGCCCATGATGCCGTACATGGGGGCGCTTCGCTCGGGCAAGCCCGAGCCTCCTCCCAAAAAGCGAGACGCCCCCTGCGTGAGCTTGCTTAGCCAGCGTGCAGGCAGTATTGCTGCCAGGATGCGAATCAGGCCCATAAGCAGAGCATAGAGCAGGCGTCGAGGGGTGGGACGGCGCTCGGCCTGCACGCTGGCCCGCAGATCCCGCAGGAAATCATTCACCGCGCCCACGTGCCCGTAATGCAGGGTCATGTGCAGGCTGGGGGGGAATTGCTGGCGGTCGAGCTGCCAGCCGCGCACGCTCATCTCGTCCGCCACCAGGTAGATGTCCAGGTCGTCGGAGGCAATGGCCATGACGCTGATGTCGGGATCGCTGAGGATTTTCAACCCTGGGATGGCGTTGATGCCGGCTATCATGGCGTCACGGGCTTTCATCACTTCTTTGGCGATGCGCAGATATCCCTCTTCACCCAGATAATTCATCACGGCCCAGGCAGCGGCGATGACGCCTCCCGGCCGCGTGCCCGCCATAGTGGGCGAGGCGTAGATGCCGCCCGGCCAATCTGTCGTGGCGAAAAGCTGGTAACGGCGCAAAGCCTTGTTGCGATAGAGAATGACGGACGCGCCTTTGGCCGTGTAGCCATATTTGTGCAAATCCACCGAGATGGAGGTGACGCCCGGCGTGCGGAAATCCCAAGAAGGGATGGGATAGCCCAGGCGTTCGGCGAAGGGGAGCATCATGCCTCCGACGCAAGCATCCACATGGCAAAGCAGGCCGCGCGATTGGGCAAGGGCCGCGATGTCGGCGATGGGATCCACCACGCCTTGAGGATAAGACGGCGCCGAACCTACCAGCATGACTGTATTAGGCGTGATAGCCCGGGCCATGGCTGCCACATCCGCCCGAAAATCCTCTCGCACGGGCATGCGCACCAGTTTCATGTTGAAATAGTGTGCGGCCTTATCGAAGGCGGGATGGGCGGTGGATGGGAGCACGACTTCAGGGATGGCGATGTCTGGACGTTGGGAACGCGCCCATTCCCTGGCCGTGAGCATGGCCATGAGCAGGCTTTCGGTTCCGCCCGATGTCATGTTCCCCACCACCTCCTCATCCCCGCCCGCTAAGCCAGCCACCATGGCCACCACCTCGCTTTCGAACTTGCGCAGGCTGGGGAAGGCGGTGGGATTTAGTGCGTTTTCAGAGAAGAAACGGGCGTAAGCTTCCTCTGCCACCCGATGTACATCTTCTCCTGCATAAAACACCAGGCTGAACACCCGCCCTTCCTGCCAGCGCACATCATGCGCGCGGGCGGCTTCCATCTGCTGAAAAAGCCGGGCTTCAGAGAGTCCGCGAGGAGGAAGGGGGCGCGTGGGCATGCTGTTTTGAGAAAGATGTTGGCAGAGAGAAGAGTGGGCGGAGCGTCAAATGGCGGTGGCAACAGCCGGCGCGTTCAACTGTTCTTTTGGATATGGCCTTTGGCGAAAGCAATCCAGGCGGCGTAGTTGGGCTGGTTCCATTTGGGGGCTTTGACGATGGCAGCAACCTCTTCCACAGTCATCGCAGCCAGCTTTTCGAAGGTGCAGATGCCCGCGTCGTACAGCCTGGCCTCATAGGTTTTGCCAATGCCGGGCAGGCTCTCGAAATCATCAGGCTTTTCTCCGCTCCACACATGCCCAATCGTGTCCGTCTCCTCAGCCAGCCGTTTCGCGTCCGCCTTGATTCCATTCAGATCGACGGCCTGGAAATCCTTAAGCCCGAAGATTTCGGTCAATTGTTCATGACTCGCGATTGCCACCTGCCAGAATGTGCCGATCCCGGCGTGATAGAGCTTGTCCTCATACACCCGTCCGATGCCGCGGATGCGCGCCAGTTTTTGGGGGCATCGGCTGATGGTGTTCTTCACCTTCACAGCCTCAGGGGTGGACGTCGGCTTCTCTTCCGAGATAGACTCTGGTGCTGCGCCAGCCGCGGCGGCTGCTTCTTCCGTTGGGACTTCCACCGTGCGATCCGGAGCTTCTTCACCAACTTCTTCTTCAACTGCTTCAATTACCGAATCGGAAGCCGTTTTTGCGGCTGCGCCAGCCGCGGCGGCTGCTTCTTCCGTTGGGACTTCTACCGTGCGAGCCAGGGTTTCTTGATCGACTTCAGCCTCCCCAGATTCCAATTCAGCCGTCGTTTCGGCGTTTGAGGTTGTTTTTGCGCTGGTCTTCAATGTGTGGTGGAGATTATCGATTTCGGCTTCGATCGCGCCCAGCTCGGCCTTGCGAGCCTGTAAATCCGCCGTCATCTTGTCCAACTGATCCCGGCAAGATTCATAATTTTTGCGGCCAACGAAAATTCCGATGAACAAGCCCGCAATCAATCCAATAAAAAATGAAATCCACGGTGAAATAGACATGATTCCTCCTGTGCTATATGGGGGCGTCTAGTGAAAGAATGATGGTGGGGTTATTGTATCAATGGCGGGCAGAAAAAAACAAACGCCAGCAGAGGAGTGCTCTCCTGGCTGCTGGCGATGTGAGTTTTTGAATAAAAGTGCTGGATGCTTAAGTCGAGGATGCGCCTTTGATTTGTTCTTCGACCTGCTCTTCAAGTTCGGCAATTTCTTGGCGGGCGGATTGCAATTGCTTATCTTGCGCCATGAGTTCTTGCTTCATCCGCTCGATTTGCTTCCGGCAGGTCTCGTAATTTTGACGTGCAATCAGCACCCCGACGATCCAGCCAATGACCAGACCAATGATTAAGGCGAGCCAGGGGGACATCAGAACCTCCTCGAATGGAAAATGTGTGGTGCGGCGGAAAAAGTGTGGTGGTGTGGAGCGAAAAGTGAACAGCCTTACAAAATTATAGCACAATTTTTTCTGGCGCTTGAAGTTGCGGAAAGCGTGAATCCATATCACAATGAAGTAACCGCACGCCCAAAATCCTCATTCATTGGAAGAAGCCTTATGGACTGGTCGGCTCTGTTCGCCACAATACTTCCCCCAATAGTTGCATTTCTCATCAGGTTGATTGCCGCGATTCTACTTTTCTTATTCTCCCTTTTCATGGCGTCTTTTGTCAGCAAAAAAGTGTGTGGCGCATTGGAAAGGCGAGAAACTAAGGAGGAAATCACCCGGTTGTTGACTCGCGTCACCAAATGGTCCATTTGGATCGGCGGCGCCATCTGGTCATTGAGCATCGTGGGATTCAACGTTACGGCGTTTGTAGCAGGCCTGGGGGTGACCGGCCTGATCGTCGGCTTTGCCTTGCAGGATATCAGCCGTAATTTCACCGCGGGAGCGCTGCTGATGATTCAGGAGCCGTTTAACTTCGGCGATTACATCGAGGTGGCGGGATACGAGGGCACGGTGACCGACATCCAGCTTCGGGCGACGGAGCTTCTGGCTCCCGATGGCGTGAAGGTGCTTATTCCCAACGGCGATGTCTTCACCAACACGATCCGGAATTTCACCAAGACGAACAGGCGACGAGTGGAGTTGACGGTGGGCGTGGCGTATGGGAGCGATCTAGAGAGCGTGACCCAGGTGGCTTTGGAGGCTATTCATGCGGTGCCGGGGCTGCTCGATGAACCTGAGCCGCTGGTGTTTTTCCACACCTTCGGCGACAGCGCTATCGAGTTCTCCATTCGCTACTGGTTCGATACATCAGAAAACGACATTTTCAGCGCTCGCGATATGGGTGTCAAGGCCATCAAAACGGCCTTCCAGCGAGAGGGCATCGACATTCCCTTCCCCATCCGCACGGTGCGACTCTCCCAAGCCAGCGACGCACGATGAGATTCGCGCGCTCCCCGTTGTCCACTCCAGGCCATCTAGAGCAACCTCAGCGCCAGCAGACTTACGCTCGCCCGGCCTCTTTGCGCAGGCGTGCGTCGAAAAGCCAGCCAGCTTGCATCGCTGCCAACAGCACAAGCGTCAGCGATCCGGCCAGAGTGGAGAGATTGGTTTCAGCATCCATGAGAGGGAATTTTGCCATCTTTTGGGCAAAGGACGATAATTACCAGCACCGTTTCTGATTTTCTCTATTGACTCCGGCATGGCTTCCTATGACTGACATCCTGCTCAAACACGCCGCCATTGTCACCCTCAACGATGAGAACGCCATTCTGACCGACGCCGACCTGGCTATCTCGGGCGATCGCATCGTAGCCGTGGGCGAAGCGCCTGCGGATTTTGAGCCTGATGAGGTCTTCGATCTCTCAGGCAAAATCGTGACTCCGGGCCTTTACAACGCCCATACCCACGCGGCCATGGTCTTCGCCCGCGGCTACGCAGAGGACATGCCTCTGGACCGTTGGTTCAATGAAGGCATCTGGCGGCTGGAGTCGGCCCTAACCCCGGAGATGGTGCGCTGGGGCGTGCGGTTGGCCATGGTGGAGATGCTGCGCGGGGGCGTCATCGGGTTCGCTGACCACTATTTCTACATGAACGAGGTGGCGCAGGCGGTGGTGGAAAGCGGGATGCGGGCGAATCTGGCCTGGGCTGTGTTCGGGCATGAAGATGGCGAGGTGGGGATCACCGTGCCCGAGACCGTGGATTTCGTGAAGCGCTGGGATGGCGCCGCGGAGGGACGGCTGCGGGCCATGTTTGGCCCTCATTCCCCCTACCTGTGCAGCGATGAATTCCTGGCTCGCACCGCGGCCGTGGCCGTGCGCGAGGGCATAGGGATTCACATCCATGCGGCGGAGACCGCAGGCCAGGTGGAAGCCTCTCTGGCTGAATACGACATGACCCCCATCGAACTGCTGCACGACCGCGGCCTCTTTGAAACCCACACCATCGTGGCCCATGCCATTCACGCGAACCCCATCGACATCGCCATCCTCGCCCAATCCGATGTGCATGTGGCCCATTGCCCCAGCACCCACATGCGCTACGCCATGGGCGTCACGCCCGTGCCCGACATGCTGGCCCAAGGCGTGAACGTGGCTTTGGGCGCCGATGGCGCCGGCAGCAGCGTGGCCCTGAATCTGTGGCGGGAGATGCGGCTGGCCGTCGTCATGCAACGCCAGGCCCGCAGCGATCCCGAAGCCCTGGGCGGACTGGCGGCCTTCCGCATGGCCACTTGCAACGGCGCCCGGGCCTTGGGCTTTACCCAAAGCGGCGTGCTGGCCCCTGGCTTCCAGGCCGACCTCATCGTCATCGATGCGGACCAGCCCCATTACCAGCCCATCCACAGCGTGCCCGCGTCCCTGGTTTGGAACACAGAACCCGCGGATGTGCAGGATGTGATGGTGGCTGGGCGCTGGCTTATGCGGGATCGGAAACTGCTCACCCTGGACGAAGCGCTCATCCGGACAAAGTTCGATGAGGCCCTGGCCGAGATGATGGCGAAGCCCCTGGGGCGGTTCAAGACGTATGAGGTGGATGCGTAGCGACGGACGAGAAGCGAAGAGGCGCCTTGGTCTGGCCCTGAGGGGCACGTGACCCCGCGAGGCGGGGGACGTTTTTTGACATGCATTCAGGGATGACATACAATGTTTTAGTTGACCGCCCGGCCTGAAAATTGGGCTCGCTGGCGGTTCTTTTTGGACAAAATCCCCCGTCCATAACCCTTGCATCGCTTCATCATGGCGAAGGCGCTCATGATGATCTCATATTGAACACAGATTTACCGAAAACTTCAAAATCGGAGGACTGATGAAGGTTTATACCAGCGATAAGATCCGCAATATCTCTTTGATGGGGCATAGCGGCTCGGGCAAAACCATTCTGGCCGAAGCTATGGCCCATGCCACGGGCGTCACAAACCGCATGGGGCGCATCGAGGATGGCACGACCCTTTCTGACTGGGATGAGGAAGAAATCAAACGCTCCCAGTCCATCAACACCAGTCTGATTCCGGTGGAATGGTCCGGGCACAAGATCAATGTGCTGGACACGCCTGGATATCCCGACTTCATCGGCGATGTGATCAGCGCGTTACGCGTCTCCGAGGCCGGCATGGTCGTGGTGGACGCGGTCGCGGGCATCGAGGTGGGCACCGAGCTGGCCTGGCAGCATCTGGAGCAGGAAGCCAAGCCCCGATTCATTTTCATCAACAAGATGGACCGAGACAACGCCAACTTCCAGCGGGTGGTGGATGCGTTGAACAACACCTTCGAGGGCAATTTTGTGCCCGTGCTCCTGCCTATCGGTGCGGAGAGCAATTTCAGCGGCGTGGTCTCCGTCATCGAGGGCAAAGCGTATCTCGGGCCCGAAGGCAAGCCGGGCGACGTGCCCGCGGAGCTGGAAGACGCGCTGGAAGAAGCCAAATTGACTCTGGTGGAAGCCGCGGCGGAGAGCGATGATGAATTGCTGATGAAGTATCTCGAGGGCGAGGAGCTGACGCCTGAGGAGGTCTTCACGGGTTTGAAGCACGCGATTCAGGCGGGCGCCGTCGTCCCCGTGTTCAGCGGCTCCGCAGCCAAAGAGATCGGCATTCGCGCCGCCATGGACCTGATCATCTCCCTGGCGCCCTCGCCTGTGGATGCAGCCCCCTATCCGGCGATCATCGATGGCGAAGAGGGTGAATTGCCCGGCGATTCCAACGGCGTCACCGCAGCTTTGGTCTTCAAGACCATCGCCGACCCCTACGTGGGGCGCATTACGCTTTTCCGGGTGTTCAACGGCACGCTAAAATCCGATTCCCGCATGTACAACGTGAACAAGGGCGCGGAAGAGCGCATGGGTCACATCTTTACCCTGCGGGGCAAGGAGCAGTTGCCGGTGAAAGAGGTGCCCGCGGGCGACATCGCGGCTGCAGCCAAGCTGAACGTGACCGTCACGGGCGACACCCTGGTGGAGAAGGGTACGAACATCGTACTGCCCCCACCCCAGTTCCCCAACCCCCTCTACGCAGTGGCCATCCGTCCGGTGTCCCAGGCCGACAGCGCCAAGATCAGCAGCGCCCTCAACCGCCTGGTGGAAGAGGACCCCACCCTCAAGTGGTACAACGACACCTCCATCCGTCAGCTCATCCTTTCCGGCATGGGCGATGTGCACATCACCATCGCCGTGAATCGGCTCAAAAACAAGTTCGGCGTCAACGTCACCACCGAGACGCCCAAAGTGCCTTATCGCGAGACGGTTTCCCGCACGGCCAAGGCCGCGTATCGCCACAAGAAGCAGACTGGCGGTGCGGGCCAGTTCGCGGAGGTGCACATGCGCGTCGAGCCCGGTTCTGAAGAGCAGGACCTGGTTTATGAATGGGAGGTCTTCGGCGGCGCCATTTCCTCCACCTTCATGCCCTCCATCGAAAAGGGCATCCGTCAGGTGATGAAGGAAGGTGTGCTGGCCGGTTATCCCGTGGTCAAAGTCAAGGTCGCGGTCTATGATGGTAAGGAGCACCCGGTGGACTCCAAGGACATCGCCTTCCAGATCGCGGGCCGCGAGGCATTCAAGAAAGCGTTCCAAGAGGCGGGCCCCATCTTCCTGGAGCCCATCTACAAGGTGGAAATCATCGTGCCCGAGGAGTACATGGGCGACATCCTGGGCGATCTCAACACCCGCCGGGCCCGGGTGCTGGGCATGGATTCGGCCCGCGGCAAGAGCATCATCACGGCCGAGGTTCCCTATGCGGAACTGTTGCGCTACGCCAATGACCTCCGCTCCATTACGCAGGGGCGGGGCATCTACAATATCGAATTCCTGCGCTACGAGCCCGTGCCGCAACACCTCTCCCAAGGCATCATTGATGAAGCCAAGCGGGAGAAGGAAGAGAATTAACACGCTCAACCGGGGGCCTTCGGGCCTCCGGTTTTTCTTTGCCCGAAACTTCTTGCACTCCTCTGCGTGCTCCAAAGCTATTGTCAGAACAATCGTTACAGGCTACGCCCTGGCAGCCGGTTATAAAAAGCCCCCGGTTTGGCCGGGGGCTGTGTTCTTACCCAAATACGTTCTTTGGCGCCTTATTGTTGGGGCTGTGTCATGATTAAAATGTTCGTCGTGCCGTCGTCGTTGGGCGTGACCATGAGGTTGAAGCTGAAATCGCCTTTCGTCCAGGTGGGCATGAACCCATCCGCCTTGCTCCATCCCAGCTCGGGTAGAGCTTGGTCGTAAAAGGCGTTGACCTCGTCAGCGCTCAATTTGCTAACCAGCGAAGTGATGCCGCCAAAGGAGCCCTCGATCTCCGTTTCTTCGGGGATAGGGAACGTGCCGGGCTCGAAGCCGGGGACGCTGACCTCGCCCGCCTGGGGCGCGCCCTCGGGGGGTTCGATGACGATGTCGCTGTTCACATCGTAGACTTCGTTGTAGATTTCAAAATGAAATTCCACGGGGAGGGTCTCTTTTTGGCTGTCGGCGGTCGGTTCGGTGATCTCCACAGTCATGAACATGGTCATTTCGGATTTTACCGGATACCCGCCATCTTTCGCCACCCACAAGTCACCCTGAACTTTGGCTTCCGTGGGAACAGCGCTCACATTGTTATCTTTCAGCTGCTGTTGCAAGATGCCTTTCAGGATTTCATCGTAGTTTGCAATGTCGCTGAAGGTGTAATGAATCGCTTTCATCCCGTTGACTTCCTCCTCGCCCACGCG
>CAZDCN010000012.1:0-2175 GCA_964503945.1 uncultured Caldilineales bacterium | reverse complement strand
TCCGCTTTTACCCATTCGGAGGTGAATTCCATGGTGAAATTCACGTTCTCTTCTTCGGACAGGCCCGAGATGAGGTAATTTATTTTCCCTTTACTCCGATAGGAATTTACCATATCCTCGATCTTCTTAAATGTGCCGGCGAGTTCCTGGATGGGTTCGGCGGTAGGCGTGGGCGTGTTTGTGGGCTTGGGAGTAGGTGTGGGTGGTTCGGGCGTGGGCGTATCGGTGGGCTCAGGGATGGAGGTGGCTGCCTGGGCTGGCGGCGCCTGCGTTTCAGCAGAGGTGGCCTGGCTGCTGGAGGGCGCCTCTGTCGTCTTGTCTCCGCCGCAGGCCGCCAGCGCGAAGACCAAAAGAAGCGCGGTCAAGATGATGGGAAGTTGTCGATTGTTCATGGTTTGAGTTCCTTGTGAGTGTGAGGTGGAAAGCATGGATGCCTGTTTTAGGGCGAGAAATCAGTCTGCCGTCAAACCAATGGCGCGCCGAACATCCCCATATTCATCAATGCATGGCGTTATCATATCCCAAACGCTTGCAAAAGACGAGTTTCGGTTTGTCGTTTCTGATGGATATGAAAAACGCGCTTGTTCATGATACGAACCAAGCGCGTTCCAGGTTTCCGTGGGATGATAGGGTGTAGAAGGCTAGATAGAAATGCCGTCGAAGATAAGATCGACGACGCGGTCCAGCTGATGGGGGAGCGATGTTTGGAAATCCTTGCTGCACCACAACACGATCTGTTGGAAGTAGAGGGTGTAGAGGGCATCGGCCACGAAGGAGGCGTCAGCGTCATCGCGAATCTCGCCCTTCCGTTTGCCTTGTTCGATGAGCAGCACCAGCATGGCCCGAAAATCGAGCTGCGCCCGGCTGTTGTCCACCAGATCGGGCAAGCGCAGGCCGCGATAGACCATCTCCTTCACCAGCTCGCGATCCGCGTCCAGGCCCGCAGCCAGGGCGTGAAACATGGCCTTGACTTTGCCCCGGGTGCTCTTCTGCTGGAAGATGTCCTGGGATTCCACCCGGCCCAGACGGCCCAACATCTGCTCGCCCAGGGCCAGGAGCACCCGCTCTTTGGTGGGGAAGTAGTTGAAGAAGGTGCCTTTGGCTACGCCAGCCGCCCTGGTGATGTCCGCGACCTTTGTTTGCTCATAACCCTTCTCGCGAAAGAGTTTCAACGAGGCGTTGAGCAGCCGCTCCCGCTTCTCTCGTTTTTTGAGCTCCCGCAAGGGCATATTGGTGTGGATGGGGAAGGATTGCGCCATAGTTGTTCAGTGTGGGAATACAGTGTGTGCTGTGTTGAATTTGCCTACGCAATCCAAGACGGGCGCACTGCCAAAAAGTTACGGGTGTGCGCCGATGAATCCTGACGGCTATCCTTTTTGTGTAATTTCCATTTAGGGAATAAGGTGTGATCCGCGTCATATCAAGACGCCTGCCGGCATCGTATGATCAAAGTAGGATCACTCCGCTCGCTCAATGCACTAGGAGGCTGTTATGGCCCTGGATAATCCCACCGTACGCGGCTCACCGCGATTGACCTTTATGGAAGAGGTCATCGCTGCCACGCCCGGCGGTGACCCACACCTGGAATTGTGCCTGCAATGTGGTACATGTGGGGGCTCATGCCCATCGGGGCCCGATATGGATCACACGCCCCGGCTGCTTTTCGCCATGATCGCCGCGGGAATGCGGGAAGAGGTGCTGAAAAGCAATACCCCCTGGTTCTGCGTATCCTGCTACTATTGCATGGTGCGCTGCCCCCAGGATATTCACATCACCGACATCATGTACGCGCTCAAGCGCATGGCTATCGAGGAGGGCTTTTTTCACGAGTCCAGTGCTGCGGATGCGCCCGATTTCTCCGAGACTTTCATCGATTTCGTGGAACATTATGGCCGCAGCTTCGAGCTGGGTCTGGCCACCCGCTATCATCTCCGGCATCATCCGCTGGGCATGTTCAAGATGGCGGGCATGGGCCTGAACATGCTCATCAAGGGGCGCATGGACCTGAAACCCACCCGCATCCAGAACCTCGACCAGCTCCAGGCCATTTTGAACAAGGCCAAAGAGCTGGAAGGGAACGGGAAAGGAGTTTATCCAACATGACGCACCGATATGCTTATTACCCTGGTTGCTCGCTGGAGAAAAACGCCCGGGCTTACCACATCTCCGCCCTCT
>CAZDCN010000011.1:6180-15489 GCA_964503945.1 uncultured Caldilineales bacterium | reverse complement strand
TCCTCCTCCACCTCCCGGAGGTGTGAGCCAAGCCACCCGCGCTTATCGCTAACGCTTCACATTTTCGTCATTATTGGCGTGCAAACGCTCATGATACCTGCTGTGAAAATGGCGGTGGCGGGCGGAAAGACGCGTCGGTGTTGGCGGATCGCGGTCGGAATCCTCTGGACGGAAATTAATTTGACGGATGTTTGGCGTGTTCGTTATAATGTCGACATGATTACCTTCTTTCATCCGCTCACAGAACGAAGGAGGCGCCTATCGAAAAATTCCTACGCAACGTTCCCATTGACTTCTTTTTCCACCCGATTTTCGACCTTCAGGCCCGTTTATCAGGCGGTGTTGGCGGTAATGCCCGCAGGCAGACCAGCCAAGGACGCAAAGGCCACAGTGGAGCCGGGGTGAGTAGCCCCGTCCTCTGGCGTCCGGCCCTGACCTGACGACCGAACAGTTCTGCTGATAAACGGCGTCTTCCATCTCACAAAGGAGATTTTTCATGGCCAGCGTTGATTACGAACATGTCACCAAGCGTTGGGGCGATGTCGTCGCCGTCAACGACCTCACGTTGCACATCAACGACAAGGAATTCATGGTGTACGTCGGCCCGTCCGGCTGCGGCAAATCCACATCGTTGCGATTGCTGGCGGGGTTGGAGGAGATCACCGAGGGCATCATCAAGATCGGCGACAAGATCGTGAATGATGTGCCGCCCAAAGATCGGGACATCGCCATGGTGTTCCAATCCTATGCCCTGTACCCTCACATGACCGTGTATGACAACATGGCGTTTGGCCTGAAGTTGCGCAAGGTGCCCAAAAAGGAGATTGACCAGAAAGTGAAAGAGGCCGCCGAGTTGCTGGGCATCAGCAATTTGCTCGACCGCAAACCCAAGGCGCTATCGGGCGGCCAACGCCAACGCGTTGCGCTGGGCCGGGCCATCGTCCGCAACCCCAAGGTTTTCTTGCTAGACGAGCCTCTCTCTAACCTGGATGCGAAACTACGCGTGGAAACCCGCGCCAATCTCACCCGGTTGCACAAGCGTCTGGGCGCCACGTTTATCTATGTGACCCACGATCAGGTGGAGGCCATGACCATGGCCGATCGCATCGCGGTGCTTCGTGATGGCATTTTGCAACAGGTGGATAAGCCCCAGGTGCTTTACAACCACCCGGCCAACGTGTTTGTGGCTGGCTTTATCGGCAGCCCCAGCATGAATTTCTTCGATGTCACCCTGGTGGAGGAGCAGGACACGAAGAAAATGTTTGTGGATGGCGGCTCCTTCCGCCTGGAGCTTCCTTCCCATGTGGCGGACCGGGTGCGCAAGTACAAAGGTCAGCAGCTTATCTTCGGCATCCGGCCAGAGGATATCCATGCGGCCGATTACACCCCGCCCGACATCGAAGCCGCGCCATTGAAGGCGGATGTGGATTTCTTTGAGCTCATGGGCAATGAGATTTTCGTCTACGCGCTCACAGGGGGCAAACAATTCATCGCCCGCGTCGATCCCCGCACCCGGGCCGTTCCTGGTCAGCCCATCGATCTTGTTGTCAACATGAGCAACATGCACCTGTTCGATCCCAACACCGAGATGGCGATCGTTTGATCCACCGATCAAAAGTTTTTCAAAGGGGATGGTCGCCTTTTGTCGTCCATCCCCTTTTTCTATGACACAAGGAGGCCAACATGGTCATCACCGATCACACAATCTACGAAGCGCTTGCCGAAAAAAATGATAACAAAATTGTTTTGCTGGTCATGGATGGACTAGGCGGTTTGCCCATGCGACCCAATGGGTTGACCGAGCTGGAGGCCGCATATACGCCCCATCTCGATCGTCTGGCCCGAGAAGGCAGCAGCGGTCGTTCCATCCCTGTGCGCCCGGGCGTATCTCCTGGCTCTGGACCCGCCCATCTCGCTTTATTTAGTTACGATCCGGTCCAATTCGAGATCGGGCGGGGCGTGCTGGAAGCTCTGGGCATTGGCTTCGATCTCGGACCCAACGATCTGGCCGCCCGCGGCAACTTCGCCACCGTGGATGAAAATGGCCTTATCGTCGACCGCCGCGCCGGGCGCATTCCCACAGAGGAGTGCGTTCGTCTCACCAAAAAACTGCAAGAACACACCAGTTTGGCCGAGGATGGCGTGGAGGTATTTGTCATGCCTGTGAAGGAGCATCGCTTCGCGGTGGTCTTCCGTGGCCAGGGGTTGGGTGGCGAACTTACCGAAACCGACCCCTTGGTCACGGGCAAGCCACCCCTGCCCGTCGAAGACCTCAGCGGCACGCCCGAGGGGAAGCGCACGGCTGAGCTGGTCAACAAGTGGATCGAACAGGCGCGAGCCGTGCTGGCCGATGAGCCTCGCGCCAATAGCCTCAACCTGCGCGGCATCGCCAAGGACCCGGGCCTGCCCCAGTTCCAAGACATTTTCAAACTCCATGCCGCGGCCATTGCGGTGTATCCTATGTACAAGGGCGTGGCCAAGCTGGTGGGCATGGATGTGATTCAATTTGAAGGTGACCGGCCCCATCACGAAATCGCGGCGTTGAAAGAAGTTTGGAACGACTACGACTTCTTCTTCATCCACATCAAGAAGACCGACAGCTACGGCGAAGATGGAAATTTCGACGCCAAAGTCCGCGAAATCGAGGCGGTGGATGCCGTCATCCCCGACATCCTGGCACTGGGGCCCAGCGTGCTCATTGTCACAGGCGACCACAGCACTCCCGCCAAACTGCGCAGCCATTCCTATCATCCCGTTCCCACCCTGTTCTGGGGCCCGGACGTGATGCAGGATGCTGTGACCACGTTTGGAGAGCGGGCCAGCGAGCGCGGCGCCATGGGCGTGTTCCACGCCACGGAGATCATTCCCTGGGCCCTGGGCTACGCCGGCCGCCTCAAACGTTTTGGCGCTTGATGGAACAGGGGGCAGGCGGGGGCGCCCGCCTGTCCCCTGCTGTTTCTACGTCTCTTGGGACAGAATAGGCAGGCTGTTGGTCTCCTTCACTTCGCGTAGCACAACGCTGGTGTGCACTCTCCCTACGCCTGGAATGCGCGATAGCTTATCTACAAGAAAATCTTCGAGGTCCCGGCGCTGGCGCATCACGACCTTGAGGAGATAATCGAAATCCCCGGTGACATGATAGCACTCCACGACTTCGGGCATGTCCTTCACCCGGGCGTGGAACGCCTTCACCCAATCGGGCTGGTGTTTCTCCAGGGTCACATGCACAAAGCACAACATATCGAAGCCCAGTTTCTCCCGATCCAACACGGCCATGTAGGCATGGATGATGCCGTTCTGCTCTAGCCGTTTGAGCCGAGCGTGAGTGGCGGGCTGAGAAAGATCGATGCGTCGGGCAAGTTCTGCGTTGCTGATGCGCCCTTCCTTTTGCAGGATGGATAGGATCTTGAAATCAACTTTATCCAGTTTGTGTTGAATCGTCATTGATGCTATCCCTTCAAAAGAACCTGCTGTGAAATGCCTGTTTGTGGAAAGAATCCAAAACAATGAGGGGATATCATAAGCTTTTTCAGAAGATTCGTCAAATCTTCATTTGGCGCTAGTTTCCCGGCATGCGACACGCAGGCAATACGTGTATGCCAACGAAAAATGGAGAAGGTTGTAGGCTTGGAACCCGATTGTGACCTGTTGACCGGGCAAGCGCGCTACAGAGCCTCGGTCTTCCGGTCTTCCGGTTTACCTGGGGTGAATAAATGGATGGCGCGCTGTTCTGAAAATAAAAAGAACACGGATGAACACGGAAAATTTATTAAAAAATCTGTGCCCGAAGGCCGTGCAAATCCGTGTCCTCATTTTCATCGGTATCGGCGGGCGGCAGCCCGTGGCGCCTGCTTTGAAAAAAGCCGCTTCACCTCCGGGAGGTGGAGATGGAGCCGGGCTTGGCTTGCAAGCATTCGGTCAGCGGCCTGGTTCGTCGGTCTTAGACAGCGCGCCTCCACCTCCCGGAGGTGTGAGCCAAAAATGATCTGCGCCGATCCGCGTTGCGGAGCATCTGTGTCATCCGCGTTCCCATTTTTTCATGGGTATCGACGGGCAACCGTCCGTGTCGCCTGTTAAGCAGATGACATATCCGCTTGTGAGTTTGAATTCTTGGCCTCTTTTTCCCTTTGCGGATCAACTACTTAGCGTGCGAGCAAGCTTCATCTAAAGTAAAGATGTGATCGCCCGGGCGAAATGCTGGTTGATGCGTCGTATGACCAGAACGCGCCATCCCGCGATGTTGCGTTGTTTCTCCCTCTCCACAAACTCCAACCACCGTTCTGTCAGACGCAACACGGTGAAAGCGCGGATGGTTTCTTGCGGCGGCAAAGGGCCCACGCTTTCATATCCCCTCAGAAATGCCTCGCCGGTTTGGCGTATGACCGCTTGGGTGTAGACCATCTCCCCGCCCAGGATTTGCCACTTGTCGATGACGTGCAATGCCGCCAGAAACCACCCGATATCGGCCGCGGGATGCCCGCGCAAGACAAGCTCTGTATCCAGCACGGTGATGGCCTGGGGGGGCTGGCATAAAACATTGCGCAGGGTAAAATCGCCGTGCAGGGGGATAGGCTCCGCGGTCGGGAGAGCGATCAACGCCCGGGCCTGGTCTCGAATGCGTTTCTCCTCCAGGGGGTCGATATCGGCCATGCGCAGTCGGTTCAACCAGTCGTCGAGCTGGGTCAGAGGATGGGGGGCGGGCCGGGACCATTCGGGCGGGGGGAGTTGGTGCAGATGGGCCAGCCAACGTCCAGCCTGTTTCACGAAGTTTTGTGCGAGCTGACATCCCGTCTCGATGGCCCAGTTCCGGCATTCTTTCATGCGCAAAAAGAGCGCTTCTCCTCCTGCTTTTTTCATGATCAGGGCCGGGGGATTTTCCCAAACGGCCAGGGCTTCGGGCGTGGCGAGATTGGGTTCATCTGCGAAATGCTGGTTGAGAAGCCGGTAAGCCCGAAACGTGAGATTTACGTCCGCGGCTTTGCGGCCGTGGGGCGTTTTCACCAGAATGTCGGCCAGGGGCAGGCCGTCGGCTAGAACAGTGAAGGGAAAGAGCCGGGAGTAGGTGCGCAGTTCGGGCGGGCCGGAGACGCGCAGGTCGAGATGCCCGGCTGCGTTGGGGAAATAGCGGGGCAGTTCGGGTCGCAGCCGCGCCATCCAGCTTTTTTGCTGGGGCGTGGGCCGAAATTTGGATGGTTTCTCCCGTGAGGATTTAGCCATGTGCGTAAGCCCGCCGCGCTTCTTCGGCGATGATGGCGATGCCCTGGCGCACCAGCTCATCGGGCTGGGCATAGCTTACCCGCAGGCATTCATAGCGATGCCGCCAGTCCTCCTGGAGGCCGGGGAAAAAGTAATGGCCGGGGACGACCACCACGCCGCGGTTCTTCAGGCGGTTGTAGAGTTCGGCGCTGGTGATGGGCAGATCGGGGAACCAAACCCACAGAAAGAAAGCGCCTTCGGGCTTATGGATGCGATAGGGCGTGTCGCCCATGGCCTCGGAGAACCAGGTCAACGCCTTTTGCGCCATGGATTGGTAGTACGGTCCCACCACCTCTTGCCCCAGGCGGATGAGCTCGCCCGATCGGGCCATGTCGAGGGCGATGCCTGCGCCGATGTTGCCCGGCGCCAGGCTGGCGATGGCGTTCATGCTGGCGATGGCCTGAACGATGGTTTCGTTGGCGACGACGATGCCGGTGCGCGCGCCAGGCATCCCCAGCTTAGAGAGGCTCAACAGCAGGACGATGTGATCATCCCACAGGGGTTTCGCTTCGGTGAAGATGATGTTGGGGAAGGGCGTGCCGTAGGCGCCGTCGATGATGAGCGGGATATCGCGTGCTCGCGCGAGTTGGGCGAGATGCGCCATTTCTTCGTCGGTGAGCACGTTGCCCGTGGGATTTGTGGGCCGGGAGACGCAGATGGCCGCGATGTCGTCTCCAATCTCCAGATGGGCGAAGTCCACATGATATTTGTAGAGCACGTCGTCCAGGTATTCGATGGCAGGTTTGGCGGAGACGAAGAGATCGTCGGCGATGCCTGCGTCCGCGTAGCCGATGTATTCCGGCGTAAGAGGCAGCAAGATGCGGCGAAATCCGCCCTCGGGCGTTTCGCCCCCGAAAAGGTTGAAGAGATAGAAGAACGCGGTCTGACTGCCGTTGGTGAGGGCGATGTTTTCGGGCCCTACGCGCCAGCCAAACTCTCGGCGCAAGAGCTCGGCCATGGCGATGCGGAAGGCGAGATTGCCTCCGGGGGGTGCGTAATCACCGATGATGCTGTCGAAGCGATCTTCGTCCAGCAAGATGTCATAAGTGCGCTGGCGCAACACCCGTTGCACCTGGGGGATCTTGGCGGGGTTGCCGCCGCCCAGCATGATCACGGGCTCATCGCTGTTCAGCGCCTCGCCCAGGTCTGCCATGAGTTGCATGATGCCCGTTTGGGCGGTGAATTTTTGTCCGAGTTTGGAGAATTGCATGATTGGGAGGATGGAATGATATTGGCGATGGGTTGGGAAAGATGGTTGCAGACATATTTTACACCAGAGGCGGCGCATGGGGGCAAAGAGCATGGGGTATTGCAACACTCTGAAGATTTGCGCGAAACGCCTGGCGGCTTCATAATAATCTGCCATGAAGCGAGCGCTCCCCTACCTGATTCTGCTTCTGATTTTGCTGCTGGCCGCAGTGCTGCGGTTCTATCGGCTGGATGGTCAGAGTTTTTGGGCGGATGAGGGAAATTCGGTGGTGTTGGCCCAGAAATCAACGGGAGATATCCTGGAGGCCGCGGCTGCGGATATCCATCCGCCGGCCTATTACCTACTGCTCAAGGTCTGGGGGAAGGTTTTTGGCTTGGATGAAAAGGGCGCTCGCAGCCTTTCAGCGGCGTTGGGCGTGCTTGTTGTCCTGGGCGCGTATCTGGCGGGAGCGATGATGAAGAATAAGCGCACCGGGCTGCTGGCGGCGATGCTGGCCGCGATGAACCCCTTCCTCATCTACTACAGTCAGGAAGCCCGCATGTATCAGCTTTTGGCGCTGGCAGGCGTGTTCAGCGTCTGGGCTTTCCTCCATTGGGTTGCTGATGCGCCTCAGTCGGGGAAATGGCCGCCGATCGCGGCCTCGTTGGTCTATGGATTTTTCGCGATATTGGGGCTTTATACGCACTATGCATTCCCTATTCATTGGGTTACCCTGAATTTCGTGTTTCTGATATGGCTGGTTGTTCTCAAGGCTGATGTTAAGTGGAAGGCGCTCCACCTGGCGTATTGGGGTGTTTTGCAAGGGTTTGTTCTCTTGGCCTTTCTCCCCTGGCTGCCCATCGCTCTGCGACAGCTTGCGGTCTGGCCCCGGCCCGAAGTCACCCTCAACGCGGCTCAGGCCCTGGTCGCGAGCTTCAGGTTATTCACCTGCGGCCCCGTCCCTTGCCCCATCCATCCCGCGGTACAGGTCATGGTGGCGTTGTTTGCGCTGGGGCTCATCGGCTGGGGCATGTGGCGTCAATGGCGCAACAAGGGGCTGAGTTGGGCCCGACTCACTTTGCCCCTGTTGTGGTTGCTGTTGCCCATGCTCGCCATGCTGATTTCGGGCGCATTCACCCCTACATTCTTCAAATTTCTGATTTTGGCTCTGCCTGCGTATCTGCTCTTGCTGGCCCTGGGCATGGATGCTGTGGGCATTCCTTCCCTGCGCCGGCCTCGTGTCGTCATGCGCGGAGAACAGCGGGATTGGGCGTCGCTTCGGGCCTATGGGTTGACGCCGGTCTTGTTTATTCTGCTGGCCTTGCCCGCGATTCCTTCGTTAAACCGCTATTATCACGATCCCGCAGTAGCCCGGGATGATTACCGCAGCATCGCCGCCTACATCAAGGCCGTGGCCGGGCCCGAGGACGCCGTCATCCTGGCGGCGCCGGGGCAGATCGACGCGTTCAGTCAATATGACCACGGCCCCGCTTCTGTCTTCCCTCTGCCCGCAACCCGCCCCATGGACAAGGCCCGCACCGAAGCGCAGCTCCAGGATATCCTGGAGCGTTCCCATCGCATCTTCGCCATCTACTGGGCCACGGACCAGGCCGACCCGGAGGGGTTCATCGAGAGCTATCTGGGCCAGCACGCGTTCAAGGCCTGGGATGCGTGGGTGGGACGGCTGCGTTTCGTGGCGTATAGCGCCGCGCCCCCGCCCGAACTCGCTCCCTTCGATCAGCCTGTGCGTTTCGGTGAAAATATCTTGCTGGAGGCGGGAGGATACAGCTCGGGCCCCTTGCAACCGGGCGATATAGCGCGAGTGCGGCTGGCCTGGCTGGCCACCGCGCCCTTGCAAATCCGCTACAAAATCACCCTGCAATTGCTGGATCCGGCCAACCAGGTGGTGGCGCAGGTGGATAGCGAGCCCAATGGAGGCGCTCGCCCCACCACTTCGTGGAAGCCGGGCGAGAAGATTCTCGACGGCTACGGCCTGGCCATTCCTCTGGCCACGCCACCGGGCGACTATCCTCTCATCCTGGCGGTATACGATGCGGCCACTGGCGCACGTCTGCCCGTCTCGGGCGAGGGCGCGCAGGGCGATTATCTCGCGCTGGGCGATGTGATCATCGTCCCGCCGTCCGAAGCCCCGCCCGAAGCCATTCTCGCCATCAGGCATCCTGAGGATGAGATGCGGGGACGCTTCCGTTTTCTGGGATGGGATGGGTATAAGCAAGGCTTTGCGCACGCGCCTGAAACGCCCTTGCAGCCGGGCGACATCCTTCATCTCACCACGTTCTGGGAGGCGCTGGAGCCGCCTGACCGCGATTATCTGTTTGAATTCCGCCTGGATGAAACGCCGTTAGGGCGATATCCCCTGGCCGGGCCTGGCTACCCCACCAGCCGGTGGCTGCCCGGTTTGCCCTGGCGCGGCGAACACGCCATCCCCCTGCCGCCCGAACTGGCCACAGGCCGCGATCACCGCCTCTCATTGCAACTATTAGCCCCGGACGGTCAGCCCCTGGGCGAGCCCATCGAGCTCAGCCCCCGCTTGCGCTATTGAGCAGGCTTCTTGTTCCCTTGCCTCAAATCTCCAGGTCGTTGAGCTGGACTTCAAGCTTGGGGTGGATAAGTTTCAGGTTGTAGCGCCCGGGGGGGAGATTGTCGATGACAAAGTTGCCCAGTTCATCCACAGTGGCTTCGGCCATTTGTTTCTTGTTTTGCCACAATTCCACCCGAAAGACATCCGGCGGCTCTTCCCCCACCAATAACCCCACTAGCTGATGCCTTCCCAGATTCCCGGCATCCTCATAGAATTCCAACGTCACCTGCAACTCCCCTGCGTCGAAAAGCATGGGGCGTTG
>CAZDCN010000011.1:0-6080 GCA_964503945.1 uncultured Caldilineales bacterium | reverse complement strand
GCCCGTTGGCGGCAGGGTTCGCATTGTTCGATATGGGCTGCATGTTCCCGGCTGCCATCCAGCCATGCCAGCAAATCGGCATCGGAGAAATGTGCGCGAAGCGTGGAGTCGGTCATAATACTATCCCGTACTTGTCAATTAAACGTCGCCGCGTGCGATTTTTCGGCATATCATTCCAGATATTTCTGCAATTCCTTGTCGCGACGAAGCCGGGCCAGAATGTTCTCTTTGATCCGGTAGATTTCCCGAACATCCCGAAATATCTCAGGATGTTTCAGGATAATCTCCCCCGGTTTCAGGCCCGATACAAACATTGTAGAGAGGACAATGCGTTCCTGGGGCGTTTTCATGCGCTGCATCACAGCATCGAACGCTTGCTTGTAGTAAATGCGGTGATGGACGCGCTCCTCAATGCTCGGGCCGTGGGCGTCGATCTGATGCTGCACCTCGCGGGACTCGATATTCAACGATTCAAACTGACGTTGCCGGATCTCGTCGACAATGGCGCTATGGGTGCACGTTTGCAGATAGCGTAACACGCTTTTGATGTTGTTGAAATTTGCGCATTTTTCGGGCGTGATGGCCTGCCACATACGCGTGAACGCCATATTGACAAAAATGTCCGCGTCCTCGCCTGTTTGTTGGAAGGCAGGATGCCGCAATACCCATCCCTTCACCAGCGGCGCATATTGCCGATAAATGATTTCCCACGCGTCTTCATCTCGTTGCACTATAGCTTGTTTGAACAACGTCAGACAGCTAGCGCACGCGCCCCGCCCATGTTGAAAAAAATGGCTGGTTTCCCGAGAGCATGCTTCCGCGAGTTCCTGGAGATGCAGGCGAGTGGGAGAAATCATGATGACAGGTCGTTGTCGGACGTCAGGCGCGAGGAAGAGGGGTATTCCAGTATAGTATAGCTATCGCGATAGAGCCAAATGTCGAAAATTGATGATACAGATGCCGGAAAAAAGGATGACGGATCGTTTATGAGATAAAAGGGGAATGGCTACGTTTCCAGAGCGTGGCTGATAGACAGTTTGATTCTGTATGGCGAGAGGATCGGATGGTATGGGGTGCGAGGCGATGAGGCGAGACATCGTCTCGCAACCTGGGCGGATGAGGCGAGACATCCGCCCAGGTTAGTTTCAGAGACGCCAACCGGAACGAGGCTGGGCGCCGGTTGGCGTTTCTATGTAGCTCTATCCGACTCACACGGTATGGCGGTTGTTTCAAATCCGATGAAAACCTGCTATACTGGCCTTCGCATTTGTTCATCCATTCGATTCAGAAGCAAAACCTCCGCGTTTTTCCCAAATAGATAATGTCACGAAAAATCGCCTTTCCCCTGCTCCTCTTGCTTCTCGCCGCAGCCCTCACCGCCTGCGGGGCTAAAACCACGCCCGAACCCACGCCCGCTCCCCCTCCCACGTGGACGCCCACCCCCATCCCTCCTCAGCTCGCTAATAATGTAGAAGCCACCCCCACGCCCCCGCCACCCACTCCTACTCCCGCCGCCATTCAGCCCACTCAGCCCCCCGCGGCCGAGCAGCCCACCGACACCCCGCCGCCCCCGCCTCCCACCGACACGCCCGCACCCCAGGTCGCCAAGGCGGTGGTGACCGCGCCTCAGGCCAATCTTCGCAAGGGCCCGGGCACGACGCATCCCAAGGCAGGCGTGGTCAAGCAGGGGGATGAGTTTGTTGTTTTGGGAAAGAATCCAGCCGGGGACTGGTTGGAAATTCAGGTGAATGGACAGCCCGCCTGGATTTTCAGCAATCTTGTGCGGGTGGAGAACCCGGACGTGGTGGAGGTGTCGGAGATCATCCCCACCCCGCCGCCCGCGCCCACCCCGCCGCCGCCTCCCCCGCCCACCGCTACGCCCAAACCTGCCGCGCCCGATCCCTGCGCGGGCATCGGCGGCGATGGCTGCAAATGGCGCATCCGCGGCGGGCCTTCCTTCGCTCCCAACACGTTTGGCCTCAAACTCACCTTCGGCTTCGTCCACGGCGGCCGCGGGGATGAACCCCAGGGCAGCTATTTTGTATGGCTGGAGAAAAATGGCGTTAAGCTTCCTATCCCCGACAGTGTGCGCAGCGTCGCCGGAGCCATGCGCAGCGGCCCCAACGGCCCTTATAACTACGAATACAGCATCGGCCTGAGCGATCTGCCCGACGGCAAGATCGAGGGCTGTTACGTGGGATGGGTGCTGGACGGCAACGGCGAACGGGACAGCCAGAACTTCCAATTTTGCGCGCCCGATGGCCAGGGCGAAGTCTGGATTCTGTTTGACCAGAGCTGATAATCCCGATCCTGCGCCATCATCGAGCTTTTCACTATTGACCGGCAGACCAGAAAACCGGTAATCCAGCAGACCTGCGATGGGTTTCCTGGGGCGCCGGTTTTTCTGTTTTTGCACCTTTCGATTACAATAATTTGTTGATGCATTATTTCATTCCCGTTTTCATCTTTCTGACCGATGGCCATGACACCCAAAACCAGCGAAGCAATCCGTGAAGCCTTCCTAAGTTACTTCGAAGAGCAAGGGCACCAGCGCGTTTCCAGTTCCTCCCTGGTGCCTCACAACGACCCCACCTTGCTCCTGACCAATGCTGGCATGGTCCAGTTCAAGGATGTGTTCCTGGGCCTGGAGCAACGCCCCTACCAGCGCGCGACCACATGCCAGAAGTGCATGCGCGTCTCGGGCAAGCACAATGATCTGGAAAATGTGGGGCCCTCGCCCCGGCATCACACCTTCTTCGAGATGCTGGGGAATTTCAGCTTTGGCGATTATTTCAAGGAAGGCGCCATCCACTATGCCTATGAATTCCTCGTAGATCGTCTGGGCTTGGACCCCGACCGCCTTTATTACACCGTCCATACGTCTGATGACGAAGCTTACGAGATCTGGACGAAACAGTTGGGCATTGCGCCCGAGCGCGTCTATCGCATGGGTGATAAAACCAACTTCTGGGCCATGGGCGATGTGGGGCCCTGCGGCCCGACCAGCGAAATCCACTACGACTGGGGCCCGGAAGCCTGCACCTGCGGCGATCCCAACTGCTCCGTGCTCCTGGACAACGGCTGCGATCGCTGGCTGGAGGTGTGGAATCTGGTGTTCATGCAATTCAACCAGGATGCCAGCGGCGTGCGCACGCCCCTGCCCAAGCCGGGCGTGGACACGGGCATGGGCCTGGAGCGCATTGTCAGCGTTATCCAGAACACGCCCGTCAACTACGACACCGACCTCTTCCTGCCCATCATGGACCGGGTGCAGGAGCTGACCGGGCATAGCGACGCCCAGCGGGAGCAGCACATCGTCAGCTATCGCGTCATCGCCGACCACGCCCGCGCGGCCGCGTTCCTCATCGCGGACGGCGTGCGGCCCGGGCCCGCGGGCCGGGGCTATGTGCTGCGCATGGTCATCCGTCGCGCCCATCGCTTTGGCCGCAAGATCGGCTTCACCCAGCCCTTCTTGGCTGAAATCACCGATGCGGTCGTAGCCAAGATGGGCGGCGTCTATCCCGAACTCGTGGAGCGCCAGGAATTCATCCGCCGCACCGTTACCCTGGAAGAGGAGCAATTCATTCACACCCTGGGCCGGGCTTTGCAGATTCTGGATGAGGCCCTGGCCGAGCTGGACGCCCGGGGTGAGAAGTTGTTGCCGGGTGAGATCGCGTTCAAGCTTAAATCCACCTACGGGCTCCCTTTCGAAGTCACCCGCGACATCTGCAACGAGCGGGGTTATGAGGTGGACGAGGCAGGCTACCTGGAAGCGGACCGCCATCATCGCGAGATCAGCCAGGGCAAGATCAGCCAGGCTCAATACGCGGCCGGTGCGGATTTTTACGCGGCGCTGTTGCCCAATTTGGAAGGCAAGGGCCTACTGCCTCCCGAAGGCGTCCACTACGATCCCTACGAAAGCATGACCCGCCAGACCCGCGTCGCCGCCATTATCAAAGAGGGCGAGCTGGTGGAGTCGGCCCGCGCCGGCGATCGGGTGGAGATCGTCCTGGCCGAGACGCCCTTCTATGTGGAAGCGGGCGGCCAGGTCAGCGACATCGGCGTGATTGAAGGCCCCGAGGGCCGCGCCCAGGTGGAGGATGTGCGCCGTCCCGTTAGCAACATGATCGTCCATGACGCGGTTGTCGAATCGGGCGAGCTGCATGTGGGGGATGAGGTCACCGCGGCCGTGGACGCGGAGCGCCGCTGGGACATCATGCGCAATCACACAGCCACTCACCTGCTGCATCGGGCCTTGCGGATGTATTTGGGCGACCATGTGCATCAGGCCGGCTCCCTGGTCGCGCCCGACCGCTTGCGCTTCGATTTCACCTACGACAAGCCCCTCACGGAAGAGGAGATCAAAAAGATTGAAGCCACGGTCAACGAGGCTATCCTGGCCGATTATCCCGTGCGGATTCAGTACAAAAAGCTGGATGAAGCCATCGGCGAGGGCGCAATGGCTCTGTTTGGCGAGAAATACGGCGATATCGTTCGCACCGTCTCCCTGGGTGACGAAAAATTCAGCAGTTATGAGCTATGCGGCGGCACCCATGTGCAGCGCACCGCGGAGATCGGCCCTTTCATTATTGTCAGCGAAGGCTCCACGGGCCGGGGCGTGCGCCGTATCGAAGCCCTCACCGGGCATGAGGCCGTGCGCTACATGGAAGAACGGCTGGACATCCTCGCCCGGACCGCTCGCGTTCTCAACACGCCCGTAGAGAATCTGGTTCAGAAGGTGACCGACCTCAAGGAGCAGGTGAGCCAGCTGCAACGCGAAGTGCAGAAACTGCGCCAGAAGCTGCTGAGCCAGGAAGCGGGTCGCATGACCGACGCCGTCCGAGAGGTGGCGGGCGTGAAGGTCCTGGCCGTGAAGGTGGATGCGGCCAGCGTGGATGAGATGCGTCGCCTGGCGGATGATTTGCGGAACAAACTGGGCTCGGGCGTCGTCATCTTGGGGGCGGTCATCAATGACAAACCCATGCTCATCGCCGCGGCCACGCCCGACACCGTGCAAAGGGGCGTCCACGCTGGGAACATCGTCAAGGCCCTCGCTCCCATCATCGGAGGCGGAGGCGGCGGACGCCCCAACATGGCGCAGGCGGGCGGCCGCGACGCCTCGAAGTTGACCGAAGCCTTGGACGCGGCCTATAAGGTCGTGGCCAGTCAATTGGAGAAGTGATACAGTATTCAGTAATCAGTTTGCATGTTGTCCCTAATGGCTGATTGCGGATAACTGGTGATTGTTCACCAAACCTGATGCCACAACTCGAAATCCAAACCATCACCCTCACCCCGCCCGCGACCGTGGCCAAGGCCCGGCTCGCGGTTTTACGCGCGGTCCCCGGCGCGCGGCTGCTATTCATCCTGCCCGAAGACGCGGATAACTTCGCCCATCTGCCTCGGCTCAAAGCCCTGCGCAACGTGGCCGATGAGGCGGGCGTGCAGATCGGGCTGGTGACGCGGGATAAGGATATCCGTTATTTCGCCAAAAAGGCCCGCATCCCCGTCTACAAATCGGAGGAGGCCGCGCGGCGTTGGCGCTGGCCCAAACCCGAACCGCCCCTGCCTCCTCCCCATAAACTGCGTCCGGCCTACATCCCCGCGCCGCCCGGCGGCGCGGCCGTGCAACGCGCACCCGCCATCGTCACCCAACCGAATGCGACCGTACTATGGGGCGAGCCCCGGGCCAAAAAGGACCGGTTCTGGCTGCGCGGGCTGGCCTATAGCGCCTTCATCGGCCTGATCGCGCTGATCCTCCTGGGCGTCACCTGGTATCTGCTGCCCCAGGCCACGGTGATCCTCGTGCCCGCCCGCACCACGGTTATCAGCTCGGTGGAGCTGGCCGCGCGTACGGGCATCGAAGAGCCCGATTATCTGAACAAACTGGTCCCGGCTCGGGTGGTGCAGGCTCGCGTGGAGGGTTATGGCACCACGCCCACCACCGGCCTGGATGACGCTCCTGTGGGCAAGGCCACCGGCGTAGTCACCTTCATCAACAAGACCGGCCGGGAGATCCCTGTGCCAGAAGGCTCCATCGTGCGCACCACCTTCGGGGAGAACGTGCGCTTTCGCACTCT
>CAZDCN010000010.1:0-15586 GCA_964503945.1 uncultured Caldilineales bacterium | reverse complement strand
CAGCCGCCGATGACCGCGGCGATAATGTAAACGAACTCCTGGCCGATGCCCTGACTGGCCACGGCCGAGCGCAGGCGGACATCATTCATGATGCCCACCAGCCAGGCTGCGGACGCGGTTGTCATGAACAGGGCGATCTTCACCTTGACCGAGGGCACGCCCACGTTGCGGGCGGCGTTGGCGTCGCCGCCCGTGGCGAAAATCCAATTTCCCCAATGGGTGCGCTGCAAAATCCAGGCGGCTATGATGGCGATGATGATCCACCAGATGAACGAGGTCCAGAATTTCTCTCCGAAGAGGGTGATTTCGGTGTTGAAAAAGGTGCGGGCGGAGTGGAATCCCGCCACTTTGTCGATGCCGCTCACTCGCACCTGATCGGTGAGCATCTTGGTGACGCCAACATTAGCGCCGCGTAGGATGAAAAACGTGGCCAGGGTGACGATGAAGCTGGGAAGTCCCGTCTTCACCACCATGAGACCATTGATGTACCCCACGATCAACGCAAAAATCAGGGCGATGAACGCCGCCGCCCAGAAGTTGAGCCCAGCCTGGGTGGAGAGCAGGCCGGCAATCAGCCCCGCGGTGCCGGTCATGACGCCGGCGGAGAGATCGAACTCGCCGCCGATCATGAGCAGGGCCACGGCGATAGCCATGATGCCCAGGGTGGATGAGGAGTCGATGATGCGGGCGAAACCGCCAAGCCCGATCCAATTCTCGGGCGCAATCATGGCGAAGAAAACCCACACCACCAGCGCGCCCAACACGGCGCCCACCTCGGGGCGACGCAACGCTTTGCCCGTCCGGCTCAGTTCGGCAACCCGTTCATCTTTTCTTGGCAGGTTTGTGGTTGTTACTGTCATGCCAGACTCCTAATGAGCGGTGCGACGCGCTCCCATCGGGCGGCGAGCGCGTCGCACCGGACGGATTTGACGGTTAGCGGGTGCCTTTCGCGGCCAATTCCTTCACCTGCGCGGCGTTGGATTTATCCACAATGCCCGGACCGGTGAGCACGGGTTGGCCGCCGCCCACGGTGTTCAGGTTCGTGTTGTAGAGATAGAGGAAGACGACGGGCAGATAGCCTTGCAGGTACTGTTGCTGATCGATGGCGAACAGGATATCGTCATTCATAATCGCATCCAGCACCGCGGGGCTGAGGTCGAAGGTGGCCAGCTTGACGTCCTTGCCCGTGGCCTTGATGGCATCTAGGGCCGCGCCGGCAATGTCGGGATTCAGCGTGAGGATGCCATCCACGTCACCGGCGGCGATGAGCTTATCTTGGATGCTGGCGCTGGTGCCGGCGATGTCGCGCGTCCCTGTGGTGGCCACGTTGAAGCGCTCCACCTTGCCCTGGAAGGTGTCCTCCAGGCCGTCACAGCGCTGCTCCAGGCCGATGTTGCCCTCTTCGTGGATGACGCAGAGGACGCTCTTGAGCCCAGCCTTGTTGAACTGCTCGCCCGCACCCTGACCGGCCACGAATTCCGTCTGGCCCACGTGGGTGATCGCGCCCAATTCTTTGTAAACGTCCACGCCCGAGTTGATGGTGATCACGGGGATGCCCGCATCCACTGCGCGCTTCACCGAGTCCTTCAGTGCATCGGGATTGGCCAGGGAAACGATGAGACCGTCCACCTTATCGCTGACATAGGTCTCCACAAGCTGGGCCTGTTCGGTGGGGTCGCCGCTACCGCCCGACTTCAGGGTGACGCCGTAGGTTTCGGCTGCGTCCTTGGCGCCTCGCTCCACGACGCCCCAGAAGCTGTCCTCGGCCGGGTTCGAGTGCACGGCTAGGCCAAAGACCAGGTTGGATTGGGACACTTGCGGCGCTTCCGTAGGCGCTGCCGCCTCCGTGGGCGCAGCCGCTTCGGTGGGCTGTTCGGCGGGGGCTTGGGTGGCCTGCTGGGGCGCTTGGGTCGCGGGTTGCTGCCCGGCGCAAGCCGCCAGAGCCGCGACAGCCACAATCAGGATCATCAGGAATGCGACTTTCTTGAGCATGAGAGGAAACCTCCTTCTGAGAGAAAATGGGAGAGAATAGAGTGGAAGTGGATGAAAGAATTAAAGATTAAAGAATGGACAGGACGAAACCTAAAGCGTGGCAATCCCTTCAACGCGCTGGTTGCTTCTTTAATCTTTAATCGTCATCGTGGATTCTCGCACCACCAGCTTGCAAGCCAGTTGGCGGTGCGTTTGGATGCCCTCCTCGTTGAGCAAGGCCAGCGCCATCTGCATGGCGGCTCGGCCCATAGCCTCCCGCGGCTGACGCACCGTGGTCAGAGGAGGCGTGATGAATTCCGTGGCTTCGATGTCGTCGAATCCCACCAGGCTCAGGTCCTGAGGGATGCGGACGCCCATCTCGCGGGCGGCCATCATGACGCCGATGGCGGTGAGGTCGTTGTAGGCGAAGATGGCCGTAGGATGCTGGGGCCACAGCGCGGCCAGGGCCGCCCGGCCCGCGGCCACGTCGTCAGTCGCTTCGGGCATGAAAATCAACGCAGGATCGAGCCGCAGGCCCGCATTCCGCAGCGCCTTTTCATACCCCTCCTGCCGGGCTCGGGAGGAGTGTTGACGAATGGAGGAGCCTACATAGGCGATACGTTGATGCCCCAAGCGAATGAGATGGTCTGTGGCCTGACGCGCCCCCTCCATTTGGTCGCAGGTGATGGCGTAAAGATACTCCCCCTGCACCATGTTGTTCACCAGGACGATGGGCGCGCCAAAGCGCTGCAAATAATCGCTGTACAGACTGCCCACCCGGGAGGCGGTGACGATGACCGCGTCCACCCGGCGCTGGCGCAAGTTCTCCACCACCGCCATCTCCCGATGGGGGTCCATGTGCGAAGCGCCCAGCAGGACCGTGTATCCCGCCTCCCCCGCCACCTGCTCAATACCGTCCACAATCCCTGCCACGAAAGGGTCGGCGATGGTGGTGACGACCACCCCCACCGTCTTCGTGCGCCCCCGCACCAGACTCTGGGCCAGCGCGTCGGGCGTGTAGCCCAGCTCATCGGCCAGGGCCAGGATGCGCGCCCGGGTCTCATCGCTCATCCGACCGGTCCCCTGCAAAGCCCTGCTCACGGTCGAATGGCTGACCCCGGCCATCTCGGCGATGTCTTTGATGGAGACGCGACTTTTCATCATCGGCGATGCTTTCGGGCAAGTCGATGCAGTGGTCACACGTGTGACCACTGCAGGAGAGTAATGAGCAAACGTGTGCTCATTCATTATTTTTCAGTATAACAACCTGTCGGGAGTTTGTCAAGGCCATTTTTTGAGAAAATATATCATTCCACAAACAAATGCCATGAGCGGCGGCTCGTCGATAGGGTTGAAAATGCGTGGCAGATAGCAAGGCCGGGCATTTTTTTGACATCCCGTGATTTTAAGCTATGATCCATTTCCCACACTCGCCATTTACCAAGGAGACGCTATGTTTTTCAAACAATTCTATGAACCCCGATTGGCTCAATACAGCTACATGATTGCCTGTCCCGCTTCGGGCGAGGCCCTCATCGTCGATCCCTTGCGCGATTTCGAAATGTATCTTGCTGAAGCCGAGGCTCAGCGCGTGCGTATTACCCATGTCACCGAAACCCATATCCATGCCGATTTCCTCAGCGGCGCGCGAGCCTTGGCCGAAGCCGCCAGCGCTGAGTTACTGCTCTCGGATGAAGGAGGAGAGGACTGGCAGTACGCCTTTCCTCACACGGGACTGAAGCATGGCGACGTCTTCCAGGTCGGCAATGTGCTCATTGAGGCTCTACACACGCCCGGTCACACGCCCGAGCATCTTTCTTTTCTAATCACGGACACGTTGGCGGGCGACGAACCCGCCATGATTCTCACCGGCGATTTTGTGTTCGTGGGCGATGTGGGCCGCCCCGATTTGCTCGACCTGGCAGCGGGAATCGCCGGCACCAGCAGGCCCATGGCCCGGCGCATGTTCGCCTCCCTACAGCAGTTCCGACGTTTACCCGACCATGTACTGGTGTGGCCCGGTCACGGCGCCGGCTCCGCATGTGGACGATCCCTGGGCGCATCCCCCGCCAGCACGGTGGGATACGAAAAACGAACCAACTGGGCCTTGCTGGAAGAGGATGAAGAAGCTTTTGTGCTGAAGCTGCTGGTGGACCAGCCCATGCCCCCCACCTATTTCCGAAACATGAAGCTTTGGAACCGCAGCGGTGAGAAACCTGGCGGCCATCCTCCTATGCCGGAGCGGCTTCCCATCCAAAAGCTGGATGCCATGCGCTTTGCAGGGAATGTGCTGGTGGATGCCCGAGATAAATCTGCATTCGCAGAGGGACACATTCCCGGCAGCATCAACATTCCGAACAACGAACTCTTTCCCACCTGGGCAGGTTGGGTCCTCGATCCGGATGACTGCATCGTCCTAATCGCTTCGGAGACCGCAGTGCAGGAGCTGGTCATCTCCCTCTACCGCATCGGACTGGACCGGGTGGCGGGATATTTCCCAGATGTTCATTATTGGGCGCAGATGGGGCATGCGTTGGAACGGCTGGAACAGATCAGCGCGACGGATCTGGCCGAAGCCTTGGCCTTAAAAGAAGCCGTTGCCGTGGATGTGCGCGAGCCCCACGAACTGCGCAATGGATTCATTCCTGGCGCTATCCCTGTCTCTGCCGGAAGACTCATTCGTTCCTCACTCGAACCAGACACGGATCGCAAGCTGGTATTCTATTGCGGCCGCGGCGACCGATCCGCTATCATTGCCAGCTATCTGAAACGTCAGGGGTTCGAAAATGTGTTGACGCTCCGGGAAGGAATTCGGGGTTGGCAGGCTGCAGGTCTGGAGATTGACTCCCCGGAGGCTGACACCGATTTCGAACAGGTGGATGTCGATGAGGCATATCGCCGTCAGAGTGAGGAGGGATGGACCCTGATCGATGTGCGGGAGGCGTCCGAATTTGGTCGGGGCCATCCCGTTGACGCCCGCCATGTTCCTTTGGACGCGTTCGTTGAGGAAACCGTTGTCGAGGCTTTGCGAGCGCTGGAACCGTTGCTACTCATCTGCAATACGGGCAACAAAAGCGCCATGGCTGCGGAATGGCTTATCGGCGAGGGATTCACCCACGTGGCCAATGTGGAAGGCGGCGTCATCGCCTGGCAACTGCATCATCTGCCCTGGGAAAAATAAATCGTTCGCCGCGAGTATGTTAGAATAGCAGTTAATTCCTCTCCTCTTCGCCCCACATTTCTCATCAAATGGTGTCATGAAACGCAATCATCCCGATGTGGCAGAAATCTTGATCGGCGCCGATGAACTTCAGGCCCGGGTGCAGGCCCTGGGCGCGGAGATATCGGCCACATATGAAGGCAAGGAGCCCCTGCTCCTCTCGGTGCTGAAGGGCAGCGTCATCTTTATGGCCGATCTGATGCGGGCGTTGACCGTGCCCCATGCCATCGACTTCATGGCCGTCTCCAGCTATGGCGCGGCCACGGAAAGCTCAGGCGTCGTGCGCATCCTCAAAGACCTGGATAGACCCATCGAGGGCGAGGATGTGCTCATCGTCGAGGATATCATCGACAGCGGGCATACATTGAAATACCTGCATGGGCTGCTGATGGCGCGCAAACCTGCCAGTCTGCGGATCGTCACCCTGCTGAGCAAACCCGCCCGTCGCGAAGTGGATGTGCCGGTAGATTGGGTCGGCTTCGAGATTCCAGACAAATTCGTCATCGGCTACGGGCTGGACTACAACGAACGTTATCGCGACCTCCCCTACATCGGCGTGCTCAAAAAGCATGTTTACGACTAAGTCCGCCCCTTGGTAGATGGGTGCTGCATGCAATGCACTTTCTGAGCTGCACAAAATAGCCCCCCGCCAAATCGGCAGGGGGCTATAGTTTCTGCAGAGGAGGAAGATTACTGGCTGGGAAGCAGGATCACCTGTCCGGGCCGGATGAGCCGGGGATTATCGATATGATTGATGCGACGCAGTTCCTGCACAGTGGTTCCGTAGCGGAAGGCAATCTGGCTGAGATTCTCGCCGCGGACAATGGTGTGCTGTTGCTGTTCGGTGTCGGAGGACTCTCGCTGTCGCAGATCTTCTTCGCGGGTCAGAGAATCATTTTGGTCAGAATTGTCTGGAGTAGTAGGAGCTCCAGCCTGAACATTCTCACTGGGTGATGGGGCATAGGCGGTGATGACCCCATTGCATGGCACAAGAAGCGGCTGGCCTACGAAAAGCAGGTTGGGATTGGGAAGATCGTTGTTGGCCACCAACCAATCCACGGTTGTGTTGAACTCTTCAGCGATGCGGGAGATGTAATCGCCCGGTTGCACAATGTAGGTGCAGATCTCCGTAGGCGTCTGAACAGGTTCAGAGGCGGAGGAGCCGCTATCAGACGGATTGTAGGCGCCGCTACCGCCCGCGGGTGGGTCCGCGGGGGGATCATCGGGGACGGCCTCAACAGCGCGGCAGGCCCGCAGTTCCACGGCGTCGAAATCGAAGTCCACTTCTCGCTCCGACGTGGCCCACTTCTTCAGGCCCAGCAAATAGAGGCGGATTTCGCTGGCGGGGGCCTGGAAGGTGGTAGAGAAGCTGGTGTAGGGACCGGGGGCGGTGCGCAGATAGATGCCCGAAACGGGGATGCCGGAAAGCATCTCCAGTTCGCTCACATCCACGATCTTGCTCGCGTCGCTGTTGACGCCCCAATAGGCCTCATAGCGCCAGGCGTCCTCATCGCTGTGATCCGCGCGCTCCCGAATCATGGCCTTGAGGCTGAGCTGATAGGTCTGTCCGGGATTCAAGCCCGTCACCTTCTGATGGATGCCGATCCAGCGATCGGGATCGGTGGGCATGAAGCCTTTAGAATTGATTTCAAGGAGTTGAGCTTTTGAGCCCTCAGCAACCACCGGCGGCCATTCTTCCATATACCAACCATAGTTGGCGCGACCGCCATTGTTGAACTTACCCCACTTGGTGGCGGTGCCATCCGCGTCGAAGCTGCCCTCGAAGCCGCCGTTCTGGATCAGGTTGGGACCGTCGCAGACCAGTTCGCCAGGAGCCGGAGCGATAGGAGCGGGGGTAGGCGTCACCGGCAGGATGACCGCGGGCTGTGTAGGCGTCATCACCGGAGCCGAGGGCATCGGGCCCTTCAGGGATACAGTGTCCACATCAAAGTCCACTTCCTTATACCAATCACCCCACTTCATACGCCCGGCAATAAAAACTGTGAGTTGATCGCCCTGGGCGGTAATGTTCAGTTTGACGTTGTAGTATTGAGTGGGGTTGAGCCGATCCTGGATAGGGCCGACATCAACTTCTTGAACCTGGGCGTCAGGCCAGTTCGCGCTGCCGTTGTGGGTAAAGCCCACCAGCATGACGTAGCGCCACGGGTCGCCGCCGTCGGCGAAATCCGTAGCTCGGATCATGCCATTGAATGAGAGGGTATAAGTCCGGCCAGGGATAACGCTTACGGTCTGGTAAATGCCAGCCGTGCGGTTTTGGTCGCCGCCGATCTCTTTCGTATTGATTTCGATAAGTTGGGCATGCGCGCCCGTAGCCACCACCGGACCCCAGGCGTCATCATAAAAACCGTAACCGCCTGCGCCGCCGGTCGTGAAACAACCCCAATCCACGCCGACCATGCCGCACCCATCAACCATGCGGAATCCATTCTCGAAATCGCCATTCTTGATCAGCTCACCATTGGAAGACCCCGCCATGGTGCTGACGATGCCCGTCGCTAAAAGAATAGCCAACGCCACGGTGAGCGCGATGAAAAGCGTGCGCTTATATTTTTCCACGATGCTCCTCCTGCAGAAAAGAGCGAAAAAGAGAGGTGGGGGAGGGGGATAAATTGGTAAAATGCACCATTGAAAGCATTCTATCAGAGATGATCGGCTCTGTCAAGCAAATTATGATTGGCAATCAATGTTAATCAGCATTTTTGTGCAAAAATTCAAAAATCGCAAAAACAAAAAGAAATGAACGCGAACAGGCCGTTTCCAACGCAAACAAAGAAATTTGCAGCGATTAATGCAGAAGGTTGATGGAAAAGGTGCGCATCACCCGCATCGTCTGCTGCGTCGTCCATCTTTGCGCGCCTTCCCATTTCACATCTTAAGACGAAAAGAGGAGAAAAAGGTTACGGCCCGTCCGAGACCAGAGGCATGAGCAGTTCAGGGAGGCGGGTGATGTCGGGCGCCAGAATAAGCCGATAGGCGGGCGCCATTTCCACCAAACGACGCAGGGCCCGCATATGGGCGGGTATGGTCTCCACATCCCAGCTTTCCACCGATTGCGCCACCAGATGCTGCAAAGCCTGGAAGCGGGACATGGGCTGTAGCCGGCACCGGGGTGCGTCGGGCGTGATGGCGGGGAAGAGGAGGGCGGCCGGGCGAGCCTGCATGGTCCAGGGATCGGGTCGAATGACATCGGCGGAAAAGCTGATCTTCTCACTGCCATCCAGCGATTGATCTTCGGTCAGCAAAGGGGCCAACTGAGGAAAGCGGGCGATACTGTCGGGATAGGCGCTGATCAGGCCTGGATACGCGTACAGCATGGGCTTATCGCCATCCAAATGCACAAGAGGCGCGTCATTGGCTACAAGTTTGGCCCCGCGCAAGAGCAGACTGACGCCCGTGGTCGTCTTACCAGCGCCGATATCTCCCAACAGCGCCAATGCCCCCTGCCCCACCGCCGCAGCAAAAGCGTGAATCGGGAAATATCCTCGTCGACGCAGCAAAGGGGCCATGGCCAACAGAATCATATCTTCAAAGACGCCATAGCGGGTGATCGCGGCTCGGGCCATGCGTCCCTCGATGCGGGCCGCCTGCAGATCAATATCGAACCGTCCCCAGCCGTGAAAGAGGGTCACCAACCGGTCACCTGTGCGGAAATGAGCAACATCAGGACCTGAGCTGATGGGCGGGACATGGGGAGCATCGGGGGAGCTGTCGCAAAAAATCAGGCGGAAGTGGATCGGACGGACAGAGATGGGCGCCTGGACATGAAAGGGATGCCATTGCGCGGCCAGCCGCCGGGCCGCAGCCGCATCCTCGACCTGGAAGCGGATGGGAATCGTATGCAACAGGTAGGTCTGAATGGCGTCCGGCATGGAAACGCTAAATCCCGTCGCGCAGGAGGGGGCAGGTCATGCAATGTCCGCCGCCGCGGCCCCGGCCCAGCTCGAAGCCGTCGATCTCCAGCACGCGGATGCCCGCGCGCCGCATGGCCTGATTGGTGTAGGTGTTCTTGCGATAGGCGATGACCACGCCCGGTTCGATGGCCACGGTGTTATTCCCGTCATCCCACTGCTCCCGGGCTTGTTGATACTCATCCCCTCCTGTGGGGATGACCCGAAGTTTCTTCACGCCCATGGCGTCCCGCACCGCGGCCAGGAAATCCTTTTCGGGCGTGATGTGAAACTGGCCCTCACGGTCGCCAGGACGAATGCTGTAGGCGCGAATGCGATCCACCACCCGGGGATAGATGGTAACCGCGTCCTCATCGAGCATGGTGAACACCGTGTCCAGGTGCATGTGGGCCCGGTCTCGGGTCATGTGGGCGACAATGACCCGCTCCACGGCATCTGCGGCGAAGAGACGGGCCGCGAGTTGCTCGATCATCTGTCCCGTGGTGCGTTGGCTGAGCCCCACCAGCAGGGTGCGATTGCCGATGGGCATCACATCCCCGCCCTCGATGCTGGCCCGGCCAAAGGTCTCGGCGTCAAACCGACAGCCATCCTCCTCTTCCAGCAAGGGGAGCCAGAACTGGAAATCCGATTCCTGGAACATGGGATGAAAATGGTAGATGATTCCCACGTTGTAGGATTCCAGATGCCGGGCCTGATGATACATGGTGTTGATGCTGACGCCCTGATAAACCCATGAGGATGAGTCTCGCGTGAACAGTGAATTAGGGAGCGGAGGGAGGATAAATGTGTCATCTTCTGAGGTCACGCCCAGCAAAGAAGCGCGGCCAAACAGGTCCTTGCCGCCTAATGTCTTCGCCTCCCCCTTGGTCATGCCCCCGATGAGATGGGTGGCCAGCGTCGCCGGGTTTAGCTCGTGCAGCATGGCCCGCAACGGCTCTACCAGGGCGACGCCCACCGTGTGCTCGGTGATGACCAGCCGAATGATGAGTTCCCGGGCCTCGGCGCTGGCAGCCAGGGTTTCCGTCAGCAGGTCAGAGAGATAAAAAACCTGCACATCCCAATCGCGCATGATCTCCACGAACGCGTCATGCTCCCGCTGGGCGTGCTGCACCCAGATGACATCGTCAAAAAGGAGTTCATCGTGATTGGCGGGGGTGAGGCGTTGCAAACTCAGGTCGGGCCGGTGCACCAACACCTTACGCAGTTTGCCGATTTCAGAATAGACGCCGAAGTGAGGCATGGGATTCAACAATTCCTCCAAGCATGGGATCATACATAACCAGCTTCCATGATACATCAAGAGCGCAAGAGCGCCAATTCCCCCTGTTCCACAAGCTATCATTTTCCCTCTATTGAGCCACTCAGATGGCCGCCGGCGCGCCCCCCGCCGTGGAATCGGCCAAAACCATCCCAGCCATCGCCTCAACCCAGTCATCGTTATCATTCAGACAGGGGATGAGCTGGAAATGCTCCCCGCCCGCTTCCAAAAAGGTCTCCCGTCCGGCGATGCCGATCTCTTCCAGGGTTTCCAGGCAATCCACGGTGAAGGAAGGCGTCACCACGGCCAGCCGATTCACGCCCGCCCGGGGCAGGCGGGCCAGTTCATCCGCGGTGGCCGGCTCCAGCCACTTGTCCCGCCCCAGGCGCGACTGGAAGGCGATAGCATACTGGTCGGGACGCAGCCCCAGTTTTCGGGCTGCCAACCGCGTCGTGGTGAACACCTGATGGCGGTAGCAGAGGGCATGGGCGGCCGTGGCCGTGGTGCAGCATCCCTCTCTCAGACAGCCTGCACCTTTCGGCGCAGTTTTATGTAAATGCCGTTCAGGGATGCCATGATAGCTGAAAAGGACGTGATCCAAGTCATCGGACGCCAAGATGGGACGTATGCTGTCCGCCAGGGCCGCGATGTAGTCTGGATGATCATAATGCGGAGGAATGATGCGTAGCGTGTACTCCCCCACCGCAAGGGCCAAGGCCCGGCCATCAGCCTGGCTCACCGCGTCCCGCAGCCAGCGCTCCGCGGCCTGATCAGGCGTCACCTTCACGCCGATCAACTTCTGAAACTCAGCCAGCAGTTTCAGCGCCAGGGTCTCGTAAGTGGACATGGCGTAATGGGGGTACATCGGCAGGAGGATGATCTCCCCGCCCGGATCGATCTGGGCCAGCAGCGCCTCCAGCCCCGCGCGCACCGAGGGATTGCCATAGCGCATGCCCAGGGCCACGGGCATATCCAGCCGGGCCTCTAACTTCGCCCGCACCCGCTCGGCCAGCACGATGAGGGGCGAGCCCTCCTCCCACCAGATGGTCTGATAGGCGTGGGCCGATTGGGCCGGGCGTTTGGGCAGGATGAAGCGCTTGACGATGAGCCAGCGCAACGGATAGGGCATGTCAATGATGCGCGGGTCCATGAGAAACTCATCGAGATAGGCCCGCACATCGCTTTCGGATGGCGAGTCGGGGGAGCCAAGATTGGCCAGAAGTAGTCCGCGTGGGTGCATAGTTGGTTTGATAGGCGTGAGAAGTCACTGGAATTATCGGCTTGAGCCCTGCCAGTCGCCCAGGAAGAGCTCTTGCAGCGCTCGGGCGTAGGGTTCGGCGTTGCCCTGGGCTGCCTGAGCTTTGAGCCGAATGGTGGGGTCGTGTAAAAATTTGTTGGCCAGACGGTGGGCGAGACGGCTCATCTGATCCGCGATCGCGGGGTCATCCACGGGAAGTTTGTGAAGGGCCTGTTCCAGCTCCATGCGGGCCAGTTCATTCACCTTGCGCCGCATATCCACCAGCACCGGCAGCACCTCCCGCTGGTTCAACCTGGCCATATACTTGCGCGCGTTTTCAGCGATGATGGCCTCCACCTGAGGAATGGCGGCTTCCCGCTGGGCCAGATTCCGCTGCACCACCTGCTGGATGTCGTCCAGCACAAAAAGTTGCACCCGAGGATGCTGAGACAGGGCCGGGTGGATGGCTCGCGGCACGGCCAGATCCACCAACAGCAGGGGCGCCGTTCGCTGGGGGAGATGGTCGGGCCTGATGAGATAGTCTGGCCCGGTGGCCGCCACGATGACCGCGTCGGCCCAGGTCAACGCCTCCGTGAGTTCGGCTAAAGGCTGTGCCTTCGCGCCCACTGCTTTAGCCAGGGATTGGGCTCGGGCCAGGGTGCGATTGAGGATGCGCAGGGTGACGCCGGGGAGGTTGACCGCGTGGCGGGCCACCAGCGCGCCCATTTCCCCAGCGCCCACCACAACCACGCGACGACTGGCGCTGGTGGCGAAATGATCTTCGATCCAGCGCATGGCCACCGAGCCGATGGAGGTGGCGTTGCGGCTGATGCAGGTGTCGGTGCGGGCCTGCTTGCCTGTCTTGATGGCGGTGCGGAAGAGTTCCGCCAGTTTCGGGCCGATGCCCTGCGCGGCCAGGCCCAATTCGTACGCATCGCGCACCTGCCCCAGAATCTGCGGCTCCCCCAGCACCATGGAATCCAGGCCTGAAGCCACCCGCAGCAGATGTTGGACCGCGGCCTGGTCCTCGAAGCGGTAGAGATAGGCGTCAAGCTGAGCTTGAGAGAAGCCGGTTTGCTCCAGCAGCCAGGCCCGCAGGAAGGCCTCCGCGCGGGGTGCATCAGACGCGGCCAGATACCACTCCATGCGATTGCATGTGGAGAGGACCGCGGCTTCGTCGATGGCCGGAGAAGCCATGACCTGGGCGAGGGCGTCCTGGGCGATGGATGAGGGAATGGCAAACGCTTCGCGAAATGCCAGGGGCGTTGTACGGTGGTTGAGGCCAAGACAGAGGATGGTCATGGTGACGTCCGAGAAAGGAATGCGTGGTGGAAGGTAGGAAAGGCTTGCATGTGTCGTCAGGTCAACGTGCGAAAAGCCTGCTCCGCAGCGGCGATGGTGGCGTCGATGACCGCGTCATCGTGGGCCAGGGACATGAATCCCGCCTCGAATTGGGAGGGCGCGAGATAGACGCCCGCTTCCAGCATGGCCCGGAAGTAGCGGGCGAAGCGTTCCGCGTCGCTGGCCGCGGCCGAATCCCAGTCGGTGACCGGGCCTTCGGTGAAGAAGGCGGCGAACATGGTCCCGACTCGGGTCTGATAGATGGGCACGCCCGCGGCCCGAGCCGCGTCGCCGATGCCCCGGGCCAGTCGCTCCGTCCGGGCTTCCAGCGTCTCCCACACGCCCGGCTCGGCCAGCTTGCGCAGGGTGACGATGCCCGCGGTCATGGCCAGGGGGTTGCCGGAGAGGGTCCCGGCCTGATAGACCGGCCCCACGGGCGCGATGAGCTCCATGATCTCCCGACGCCCGCCGTACGCGCCCACGGGCAGCCCCCCGCCGATGACCTTGCCCAGGCAGGTGAGGTCGGGCCGAACGCCGTACAGGGTCTGCGCGCCGCCGGGATGCACGCGGAAGCCAGTCATCACCTCATCGAAGATGAGCAGCGCGCCGTGGGCCTGGGTGATCTCCCGCAGCCCCCCCAAAAAGCCCTCGGCCGGGGGCACGACGCCCATATTGCCGGCCACCGGCTCCACGATGACCGCGGCGATCTCCCGGGGAAAGCGGTCGAACAGGGCCTGCACCGAGTCGAGATCGTTGTAGCGGGCCACCAGGGTGTCTTGCACCGTAGCGGGAGGCACGCCCGGCGAATCGGGCAGGCCCAGGGTGGCGACGCCCGAACCCGCCTGCACCAGCAGCAAGTCCGCGTGGCCGTGGTAGCAGCCCTGGAATTTGATGATCTTGTTTCGGCCCGTGTAGGCCCGGGCCAGGCGCAGCGCGCTCATGGTGGCCTCGGTTCCCGAGTTGACAAAGCGCACCATCTCGATGTCGGGCATGAAGTCGGTCACCAGCCGGGCCAGCTCAATCTCCAGGGGCGAGGGCGCACCGTAACTGGTTCCCCGGCGCACCGCGTCGGCCAGGGCCTCCACCACCTCGGGATGAGCGTGGCCCAGGATGAGCGGCCCCCAGGAGAGCACGTAGTCGATGAATCGATTGCCGTCCACATCGAAAAGATAGGGACCCTCGCCCCGTTCGATGAACAAGGGCTGGCCTCCCACCGACTTGAAGGCCCGCACGGGCGAGTCCACCCCACCGGGGAGGAAAGCTTGGGCTTGGGAGAAGAGTTGTTGGGATTTTGAAATGTTGAGCGTCATCATCGGAGTGCCATTGGGTGGGGAAGTTGGTTGTCAGGAAGACAAAAGAGCACTATAATAATAGTTAAATCTGCCATGAAAGCGACGAATTACTTTCTCACTAGCGTTCTCAAGCGTCGCCCGTACTTGAAGTGGCTGTGGAACGAGCAAGTGATTGCCGATCCCATTCGAACTGAGGTCCAATCCAACGGCCGCATCCGCTTTTGGGGATGGATACCCGAGGCGGGCAAGCACCTTCGCGTGGTAACTGAAGCTGATGGAGAAACCTTCCATAACGCCGTTTTTCGATCGACGATTCAAGCCATAGTCAGGATAGATGCCAATGATTTTCGAATACTTTCCAAAGTCAGACATGTTATACATTCAACTGAACAAAGGGGAAAGCTACGAATCGGAGGAAGTTGCGCCAGGAATCGTGGTGGACTATGATGCAGATGGGCGTATTCTGGGCATCGAAATCGAAGACGCCAGCCAGCATCTCGATCTTTCCAGACTGGAATTGAAGGGGTTGCCTCTGGTAGATTTGATCATGCAAGAGCGGCTCCCGCAGGCCGCCTGACAAGCGGATGGGGTTGGCCATTAGCCGTCGGCAATTCGCTACACGGCCAGCTCGCTCGAATGAATGCAATCGGGAATGCCGATGCCGTGATAGGCGTTGCCAGCCAGGGCCAGACCCGGCCAGCGGGCTAATCCGGCCATGATCCGCTGCACCCGCGCGGGATGCCCCACGTTGTATTGGGGCATGGCCTGGGGCCAGATAAAGACGCGATGGAGGAGGGGCTCTGCGGTGACGCCCATGGTGAGGCGCAGCTCCTCCCGAGCGATCTCCAGCAGGCCTTCCTCCGTCCAATTGATGGCCGCTTCCTGGCCCGCGCGGCCCACGAACACCCGCAACAACGCCATGCCCTCGGGCGCGCGATGGGGGAATTTGGTGGAAGTCCAGGTGCAGGCCAGAGCCCGACGGCCCTCCTTGCGGGGTATCACATAGCCGTAGCCGTCCAGGGGGCGGGGAACATCGGCCAGGCGATAGGCCAGAGAGATGGTGGCGGTGGATGCGTAGGGAATGGCGTCCAGCAAGGCCGCGAGCTCGGGGTCATGCGGGCGCAGCAGTCGGGCGCTAATGAACGAGGGCGTGGCGAGGATGATCCCATCCGCCTCCACCACTGGGTGCTGGTTGCTGAAGACTGAATACCGATTCCTGTCTCTTTCCAACCTGACGACTTCCACGCCCAATCTCAACACCGCTCCCAACTCGCGCAGCCGCGCAACCAGCGCCTCCACCAGCTCGGCCAGGCCCGATTGCGGGGTCACGAACATGCT
>CAZDCN010000009.1:9325-15904 GCA_964503945.1 uncultured Caldilineales bacterium | reverse complement strand
ACACGAACGTGACGCGAATGGCGAGATATCGTCAAACGTCAGGCGCCCCAACGGCAAAATATGCGTAAAACGAGGCGAACGTTGCCAAATCATGACGTTTGACGCGACACGTCTTGGCATCCAGAAGCCCGGGTTCAAGACGGAAATTCCGTCCAACCCGACCGCCTTGGTGGTTTCAACTGAAGATGAAACGACATTACGCCCTTCCTCATAGACATAACCATGTTGTGCAACTGGGCATGCTCATCGTGGGCGCGATGACCGCATAAAACTGCGGCCCGGAAGTCGAAAACGACATCCGGGCCACACACCCCAAAGCATTAGGAGGCTTTCCCCACGAGGAGGAGGGCGCCACCTAACCGGGCATTAGATGCTAGAGACCCGTTGATTGGTTACACGAGATAAAAAACAAATTGAAATTTCGTCCCGCAGCCACGCTCACACACTGAAATGCCCCCCGCCTATTCGCCCTCTCGCCCGTTCCCCTTTACAATAGCCTCCATGAACCGTCAACGCCTTCACGATGTCTTAGCCCTGGCTCTGCTGGCGCTTGCCGTACTGGTCGTTTACGCCCGCATTCTGTTCACGCCCCTCATTCCTGCCAGCGGCGATTTCCTGGCCTACTTCGCGCCCTATTGGCAGCAACTCAACGACGCAGTACGCGCGGGCCGGCTTCCTCTATGGAACGACCTCATCTTCGGCGGCGCGCCTTTCCTCGCCAACCCTCAAACCGCGGTCTTCTATCCGCTACGCTGGCCCATGGTCCTCCTCAGCGCGGAAAAAGGCATTTTGACCACGGCCGCATTGCACGCCTGGCTGGCGGGCGCCTTTGGCTTCTTGCTCGTGCGGAGCCTGGTGGATGGAAGGAAATCGAAGTGGGGCGCGTGGAGCGCCGGGTTGATGGCTGGGTTGATCCTGGCGCTGAACGGCTGGGCCACGGGCCTGCTGCTTCATCCCAATCAGGTCAGCGTCTATCCATGGCTCATCGCCGCGATCTGGCTGTGGGAGAAGCGCCCTCGGCCGGGTCAGTGGCCTGGATGGGACCAAGCGAGCCGACGCTGGTTGGCGGGCCTGGCTGCGGTCTGGGCCCTGGCTTTTCTGGCCGGACACACCCAATCCTTCTACAACGCGGTCGTTGCGTTCGGCTTGTGGGCGTTTGGGGATGTACTCTGGCGGGCATTTCAAGATAAGAAAGGGGGGGCTTCAGTGCCAGGATGGCGGGCATTTTTGAACCGGTTTGCCGATGGGTGGCCTCTGGCGTTGGCAGCGCTGGCCCTGGCCGGATTGCTGGCGGCCGTGCAAGCGCTGCCCACCCTGGAGCTGTCCGAACTTTCTTACCGGCAAGGGGGACTGTCCTACCGGGATCACGCCGCCCTGAGCCTCCCCCCCTGGCGACTGGGCTACACCCTGCTCCCTCACTACGCCCGCGACCTGGGCATGGCCCTGGCCACGGAAGCCTTCGGCGAATGGGTGGGGTATGTGGGCGTCATCGGGTTGTCGCTGGCCCTGCTGGGTTTGAACCACTCCAACCGACGTTTGCGCTGGCTGGGCGTCTTCCTCACCCTGACGGGCTTGATCCTGGCCTTCGGCGCGTTTGGTCTGATTGACTACCTCCTCTATGCTGCCATACCCGGTTGGGACTTGTTCCGCGTGCCCGCCCGCTTCCTGGTCGCGGCCATGCTCGGGCTGGCGCTTTTGGCCGCGCTGGGCATGGATCAGCTCATCGCCAGTCACAAAAAACGTGAGCGAGATCGACTTTCCTCCCTGATGGTGCTCTTTGCAGCCATCATCCTCATCCTCGCCGCCATCCTCAGCCGCCCCAATATCCCCACCCTGGCTGGCTGGCTGGGGGCCATGCTGCTTTTCGGATTAATTCTCTGGCGAAAACCTGGCCCGCGCGTCACCGTCCCCCTCCTGACGCTGGCGATCACCCTGGAGCTCTACGCAGCCAGCTACGCGTTGCCCATCCAGCATCCCACCGCGCCCCAATCACTGAACTCCTGGCGCACCGCTCCCGCTCGCATTGCCTCTGAAATGGGACCCGAACCTCAGGCCAGCGCCTGTCGTGCACTCAGCCTTAGCCCCATCACCTGGGACCCCGGCGATCTGGAAGACTTGCGACGCATTTACGGTCCTTATCTCGATAATTGGGCTTTCACGGATCTAGTCAACGCCACAAAAGCCAAGGAAGTCATCGCCCCCAACCTGGGCATGATCTTCGACATCCCCTCCCTCGATGGCTTCGGGGGAGGGGTGCTGCCCACGGCTCGATTCGTCAAAGCCATGGGCCTTTTCCTGCCCCCCGACCAGGTGGTGGCCGACGGGCGGCTGCGAGAGCAACTAAGCCGCATCCCCGACACTAATCTGCTCTCCCTGTTCAACGTCTGCTACGTCATCACCGGCAAGAATTTCGACGTCTGGCATCACGACATTTACTACGATCTGGCCTTTGGCGAAACCCTGGACGCGGCGCATCCCGACCTGACCATCGCCCGAATGCCCGTTTTTCCCGCCAGCGGCGTGGGCGTTATCAGTCATCTGGGTCCCGAAGCCGCGTCGCTGCCCCCAGGCGAACCTGTAGCCCGGGTGACTGCGCGCTTTTTCGATGGCTCAGAGGCGGTGATGTTCCTGCGGGCGGGCGTGGAAACCGGGGTGGGCGAGGACGCCGCCCGGCCCGAAGCCCAGGACGCCCTGCCCGCGGTGCGCTGGCCCTACCATGAACCGGGCCAGGACTTCATCGCCGAGTTGGATTTCCCCGCGGACAGCCTGCCCGCGCGGCTTTCCGACCGGCGTTTGCAGTCGGTTCGATTCGAGCTCCTGCGTCGGGACGTAAATCTGTTCGTGCGGGGCATGGCGGTGTATGACCGGGCCAGCGCCGCCCACGCCACGCCCATCGTCACCCGCGCGCCCTGGCGACGCATCCATTCGGGCGATGTCAAGGTCTACCGCAACGACGGCGTCTATCCCCGCGCGTTCGCCGTGGCTGAGATCCGGCGCACTGGCTCGCTGGATGAAGCCCTGGCCGTCATGCAGGCCCCTGATTTCGCCCCTCGCCGCACCGCGGTGCTGGACATCCCTAGCCAGGCTCCTGTCGCTCCTGCGCCCGCGCAGGTCCAACTGCTAAGCCATGAACCGGGGAGGATCCGGTTGCGCTACCAAACCGAAGGGGACGCGTTCCTGGTCATCTCCGATGCCTGGCATCCCGGTTGGCGGGCTGTGCTGGATCCATCGGGCCCAGCCCAAACACTGGAGATACTCCCTACCGACCTCTTCCTGCGAGGAGTGGCCGTCCCCGCGGGCGAGCACGAATTGCTACTCGCCTTCGAGCCGCGCAGCCTGAAGCTGGGTGCAATTGTCAGCCTTGTGGCCCTGGCAGGGTTGCTTGGGCTGGCGTTGTTGCGAAAATAGGGCCCCTTGTCCCCTACGCATTATTGACACCATCGAGAGGATGCTTTACCATTCTCAAAGCCTCTCATCCTTTTTCCCCTCATTTCGGAAGTTTCTATGAATGCCATTAACCGCATCATCGCCTTTCTCATCTTCCTGCTTGCTTTCATTGTGCTGGTTTTCCTGGCCGTCTCGCCTTTTGACGCGCTGGCCTGGATGCAATCGCAGTTGGGCGACTTGAGCCATTGGGCTTCAAGCTATCAAAACAGCAACTCGCTCTTCTTTACTTTGGGTCGCATTGCTCTTGGAGCCATTGCCTTTCTAGTCGTCATCCCTCTCATGCTAGCGGAAATTCCCCGCGGGACGAAGGAGAAATCGGTCAAGATGCGCACCGAGCAGGGCGAAGTGCAAGTGACCGCGGATAGCATCGCCAAACGCCTGGCCTGGCATCTGGACCAACTGGCCGATGTCATTGCTGTCACCCCCATAGTGAACCCGCGGGGTGACAAAGTCCATGTGCATCTGGATGTGGAAACCTCCCCCGAGATCGACGTGCCCATGAAAACCGAGGAGATCATGCTAGTGACGCGTGAGATTATCGAGAAGGATATGGGCCTGAAGCTGGGGAAACTAAACGTCAACATCCGCCATGCACCCTATCCCCAGGGACTGTAAGCGATTGACTGATTGGCCTCGCCATTCCCAAAGCCTCTAGTCGCGTCATCCAATGGCCTGACCGCGCGGATTCTACTACGCATTTCCACCTCATCCATCAAATTTCCCTTATGGCAGCAAGTGAGCTTCAGCATTCCCAGCCCGACATTCAGGAGCCTCCTGTTGAAAACGATGTCCCCGACGCGGCTTCTCCGTCTGATGCAGAGGCTGAGACTTCTGAACCGTCCCCGCCTGATTACGAACGCCTGGCCCGGCTGTTGGAAAGCCTGCTCTTCGTCGCAGGCGAGCCAGCGCCCATCGAACGCCTGGCCACGGCCCTGGAGCAGTCGGTGGAGGATATCGAGCTGGCGCTGTTGCTGCTGGCCGAACATCTGAATGATCGCGGCATCCGTTTACAGCGTCATCTGGACACGGTGCAGTTGGTGACCATGCCCGAGGCCGCGGATGTGATCGAGGCCTATCTGGGCCTGGACCTGACCACCAAGCTCTCCCGGGCGGCGTTGGAAACCCTGGCCATTGTCGCCTATCGGCAACCCATCACCCGCCCGCAGATCGAGGCCATTCGCGGGGTGAGCAGCGACGGCGTCATCCGCACCCTGTTGCACCGCGGCCTGGTGCAGGAAGTCGGGCGATTGGACACCGCGGGCCGGCCTGTGCTCTTCGGCACCACGCCCGACTTTCTCAACTACTTCGGCATCAGCAGTCTGGATGAGCTGCCTCCCTTGGATGATGAGGACATGGACGCGCTGACGGAGCGTATCGCGATGGGAGAAAAGGGGGAGGAAGCCGAAGAGGATGCTGTTTAACGCCATCCGCCGCCGATGAGTGATCGCGAAGCTCCATGTCCTTGCTAGGCCCCCTCGCCGCTCTGGGCACGTCCTTCTGCTGGTCCTTCACCTCGACCTTTTTCACGCTGGCCGGGCGACGGGTTGGCTCCATGGTGGTCAACCGCGCTCGCCTGGTGTTGGCGGTTATCTTTCTGATGCTCACCCACTGGGCATTGCTGGGCGCGATTTTCCCGTGGAACGCGTCGCCCGAACGCTGGTTTTGGCTGGGATTGTCGGGGGTTTTGGGGCTGGTCATCGGCGACGCTCTGCTGTTTCAGAGCTTTGTCTGGCTGGGGCCCCGGCTCTCCATGCTGATCATGAGCCTGGTGCCCGTGATCAGCACCCTGTTCGCCTGGGCGCTGCTGGGCGAACGTCTGACCGCCTGGCAAATCACTGCCATTTTCATCACGGTGGGAGGCGTGGCCTCGGTCATTCTGGACCAGAGAGGCAACAATGCCGCCATCGTTCAGGGAAAAGCCTATCTGATCGGAGTCCTGTTCGGGTTAGGAGGTGCAGTAGGACAGGCTACGGGTCTGATCGCAGCCAAAAAGGGGCTGGTAGGGGATTTTTCTGCGCTTTCGGGCACGCTCATCCGTATGTTCGTGGCCATGGTCGCGTTGTGGGCAGTCACTTTGCTTATGCGCCAGGCACAGGAGACGCTACGGAAGTTGAAGGAGGACCGTCAGGCGTTGAAATATCTGTTCGGGGGCGCTTTCTTCGGCCCGTTTCTGGGCGTGTATCTCTCCCTGGTGGCGGTACAGGCCACCCAGGTGGGCATCGCCAGCACCCTCATGTCCCTCCCCCCCGTCTTTCTTCTGCCTATCAGCCATTTCGTGTTTGGGGAGCGCATTGGCACGCGGGCAATAGCGGGCACGCTGGTGGCTATTGCCGGCGTGGCCATGTTGCTGTTGATGTAGTTCGCGCGTCCGCGCTGACCTGACAGGTCCCAGGCGACCGCGAGTTCCTTCCCACCAGTTTCCATGGGTGCGGCCTTGTCCGGGCTGGAGCAAGGCGACGCGAGGGACCTGTCAGGTCTCTGCAAGGAAACCCCAGACGCGAGCATGCGCGACGTCCGCAGGCCGCGCCAGGCCTGGACGTCGCGCATGGCGCTGAAGTGTGCAAGATGCGGGCGACCTGACTAAAGCCGTTTGATCAGAAATTCCGCCAGATCGCGAGAGGAGAGAACGCCCACGGGATGAAGGTTCTCATCCACCACGGGCAGATGGCGGAAGCGACGTTGAGTCATGAAGTGGACAGCCTCCAACACCGAGGCGTAGAGAGGCAAAGCAACAGGCTCTTTGGTCATGAATTGCTCCACAGTCACCTCATGCAGGTTGATGTCTTTGCCCGCCACCCGATCGAGGATGTCCGCCTCAGTAATGATGCCCATGAGATGGCGGTCTGGGCTGACCACCAACAACGCGCCAATGTTGTGCGCCTTCATCAAGGTGAGGGCGTGGTCCATCAGCGCGGTGGGAGCGATGGTGATGGGCGCTTTTGGCTTCAGGTCATACAGCGTCATCCCCGAAAGCTGTTCGGCCAAATCTGCTTCCAAAGGTTCGCTGCCCAAAATCTCGTCGATATACGCCTCATCCAAACTGGCGTCCACCGCGCCGCGCACATCCGCTTTGATCTCTTCCTCCGCGGACACTTCCCAGGTGTCGGCGTTGAAGTAGAGCTGATGCAGATC
>CAZDCN010000009.1:0-9315 GCA_964503945.1 uncultured Caldilineales bacterium | reverse complement strand
CTGTTCGGCCAAATCCGCCTCCAAAGGTTCACTCCCCAAGATCTCATCGATGTAAGCCTCGTCAAGACTGGCATCCACTTTGCCGCGCACGTCCGCTTTGATCTCTTCCTCCTCCGCGGACACTTCCCAGGTGTCGGCGTTGAAGTAGAGCTGATGCAGATCGCCCTCGCCGAATTTGGCTTTTACCTGTTCGATCTGGTTCCACATGCCCTCGCAGTAGGTGGGTTTGGTCACCTGATAGATAATGCCCAACGGCATGGGATAGTCGAGCTGGCTGAGAAGGAACGCATTTTCCAGCGAGGTGGGATCATGAATGGCAATGTCTTCAATGCTATACTCGTCGCCGATTTCCACCACCTTGAAGCCGCCCTGACTTTCATCGAGCACCAAGCCCTTATCTTTATTCTTGCCAAAGACCATGGGCTTGCCCGCTTCCAGGAAAAGATCGTTATCGGCCCGCTTATTGCGGTCGGAGTAATCGAACCAGGCGCCATTGTTGAAGATGACGCAATTCTGCATAATCTCGATGAAGGACAAGCCCTTGTGCAGTGCGCCCTGGTACATTACCTCGCCCATCTCCTTCTGCAGGACGTCGATGGTGCGCGCGACAAAAGTGGCTCCGGAAGCCAGCGCCACTTCCACCGGATACAGCGGGCGTTCAATGCTGCCGTAGGGAGAAGATTTGGTGCGCGTGCCCACGGGCGAGGTGGGAGAAAGCTGGCCTTTGGTCAAGCCGTAAATGCGATTGTTGAAGAGGAGGATGTTCAGGTCCACATTACGGCGTCCGGCATGAAGGATGTGGTTGCCGCCGATGGAGAGCGCGTCGCCATCGCCAGTGATCACCCACACGCTGAGCTCGGGGTTGGAAAGCTTAATGCCCGTGGCCAGCGTGGGCGCGCGGCCGTGAATACTGTGAATGCCATAGGTGTCCATGTAGTAAGGGAAACGGCTGGAGCAACCAATGCCGGACACGAACACGAACTTTTCCTTGGGAATGCCCAGCCGCGGCAGGGTCTTCTGCACGGTGGCCAGGATGGCGTAGTCGCCACAGCCGGGGCACCAACGCACGGTTTGATCGGACACGAAGTCCTTGCGGGTGAGTTTGATTTCTGTTGCCATGATTATTCTCCAGCCAGTAATTCGTCGATTTTAGCGCTGATTTCGCTGACTTTGAATGGACGGCCTTGCACCTTGTTCAGGGAGATCACGTCCACCAGATAACGGTCCCGCAACAACATGGCCAGTTGTCCCATGTTCAATTCGGGAACCAGGATCTTGTCGTAGTTTTGCAGGATGAAGCCCAGATTGCGGGGGAAGGGATTGAGATAGCGGATGTGCACCTGAGCCACCGACAGGCCTTTTGCCTGAGCCTGTGACACAGCGGCATGGATAGCGCCATAGGTGCCGCCCCAACCCACCACCAGCAGTTCGGCCTCTTCCGGCCCGAAGACTTTCTGTTCGGGAATGACGTCGGCCAGGCGAGCGACCTTGGCGGCCCGCTCGTTGACCATGCGCTGATGATGGTGGGGTGCGTAGGAGACGTTGCCATACTCGGGCGATTTCTCCAGACCCCCCACGCGATGCTCCAGGCCGGGGGTGCCGGGAATGGCCCAAGGGCGGCCCAGAGTGACCGGGTCCCGCTTGTAGGGCAGGAATTTGCCATCGGGACCGTTGGGTTCAGTGGGGTGGACGATCTCGATCTCGGGAATGCTGTCGGGATCGGGAATCCGCCAGGGCTCGGAACTGTTGGCCAGATAGCCGTCCATGAGCACGGCCACAGGCGACATGGCCCGCAAAGCCAGGCGATACGCCTCGATCACCGTGTCGAAGCAGTCCGCGGGCGAAGAAGCCGCCAACACGGGCATGGGGCTTTCGCCATTGCGCCCAAACATCATCTGCAAAAGGTCCGATTGTTCCACCTTGGTGGGCAGGCCGGTGCTCGGGCCGCCGCGCTGCACATCAATGACCACCATGGGCAATTCCAGCATAACGGCCAGATTCATGGCTTCGCTTTTGAGAGCAATGCCCGGGCCGCTGGTGCCGGTGACGGCCATGGCCCCGGCAAAGGCCGCGCCCACGGTCGCGCCCATGGCTGCGATTTCATCTTCCGCCTGGAAGGTAATGACATCGAAATTGCGCAAAGGCGCCAGGTTGTGCAGGATATCGCTGGCCGGGGTGATGGGATAAGCGCCGTAGAAAAGGGGCTTCTTGGCCTTGCGAGCCGCGGTCACCAGACCGATGGCCGCAGCTTCGCTGCCCGATATCTTGCGATAGGTGCCGGGCGGCAGCTTGGCGGGCTTGATGCGGAATCGGGTTTGGAAAATCTCGGCCGTTTCGCCATAGAAATACCCCGCCTGCAACGCCTTGATGTTGGCCTCCACCGCCACAGGATTCCTCTTTCCGAACTTCTTCTTCACCCACTCGATGGAAGGCTCCAACGGGCGATCGAACATCCAGTAAACCAACCCCAGAGCAAAGAAGTTCTTGCTGCGATCGATTTCCTTCTTGCTTAATCCCTCCACATCTTGCACCGCGTTGCGGTTGAGCATGGTGATGGGCACGGGAATCACCTGAAACTGGTTGAGAGAGCCATCCTCCAGGGGATTGCTCTCATAACCCGCTTTTTTCAAATTGCCTGGGGTGAAGGCGTCGGTGTTAACGATGATAATGGCGCCCGGTTCGAGATCGGGAAGGCTCACTTTGAGCGCAGCCGGATTCATGGCCACCAACACATGGGGAGAATCGCCCGGCGTCCAGATATCGTGCTCGGCCAGGTGCACCTGAAAACCGCTAACGCCGCCTAAAGTGCCTGCAGGCGCGCGAATCTCTGCAGGATAGTCGGGAAATGTGCTGATGTCGTTGCCGACGATGGCAGCGGTGTTCGTAAACTGACTACCCGTAAGCTGCATGCCGTCACCCGAATCGCCTGCGAAACGAATGACGACATCCTCCAGCTCCTTGATGGGCATCGACTCTTTTCCGGTCATTGCATTTTTTCTCCTTGTTTACTTTGTTATCCCAAGGTCCAACATCCAATGTCCATCGTCAATCCAATTGCAGACTTTAGACCTCAGACCTCGGTCCTCTGGGATCATCCGCCGTGGCGACGCCGGGAAAATCGACGAGGATAGACGGGGTAGCTATCGAGAGTGATATCGGGGAACTGCTCCGCCAGGAAATCCAGCACCGAAAAATGGGTGAAATTCCCGACCACGGAGCCATCTTCTTCCACAATAGGGACATTGCGAATGTGTTTTCGGGCCATGAGCGCCAATGCATCCGCAGCCGTCGCCGCTTTGGAAAGGGTCACCGGGTTGGGCGTCATCAGTTCGGAGACTGCCAGATCCAGGACATCGTTGTTACCAGCCACCTTCAACAGCACGTCTCGATCAGTAAAAACGCCCGCCAGTTTGCCACTTTCCAAAATCAGCGCGTTGCGGCAATGCCGCTCTTGCATCTGCGCCAGCGCATCGCGCACCGACGCACTCGCATCCACAGTGCAATAGTCGGATAAATCCATGACCGTTACAGATTCTTGTTTAAGACCGGCTAAAAGGTCCATAAAACATCTTCCTCGGCTTTGAGAAACGGTTGAGTTGTAGAGAAATCATCATCTCCTATTTTACATCCCCATGGCCCAAACATAAAGTAATGAAGCTTAAAAAATGAAGGGATGTCAGCTTTTTTCGCATCGCGTCATTGTCTCAGAGGGCATTTTCAGACAAAAGGTGCATGCCTTGCACTTTGCCTGTGAATGAAGTCCGCCCTCCATTACTTTGAAATCATCCATGCGAGCGACGCCACGTTTTTTGCGACGCCGCCTCAATCATAGTCCTCCAGAATATCACTGTTGATGCGAATCTGTTGGGCGATACGCTTAAGCGAAATATCTTCCTGCGCGTCGAGCTGGCCGACCAAGTCGTGACGGATCGCCACAGTCAGTTTAGAAAGCTCCCGCATGAGCACATCCTCATCCTCTTCGCTGATCTCCGACTCCTCACCCTCGTCCGGACTCTCCACCCGTCGGGTGAAGGCGCGGATGAAATCCTCGAACTGAATCAGCACCTGGGGATCGGCCACCAACGCCAGTTTGTGATTGAGAAACTTCAGGGCGATGATATCCGCGTCGGTGGCCTCGCCCGCCAGGAAAATCTTTTGCAGGTGATCGAGCAAGTCCATGTAGATGGCGCTCTTCAATTCCAGGTACTTAATGCTTTCCTCTTTCTTTAGCTCGACCTCGGTTTGCTTGTTCAACAGCACCGCGGTGATGAGAATCGTAATGATGGCCCCCACAAAGGCCAGGATGATCTCCTGGGAAAAGGGCCACGCATCCGCGAAGTCATACGTATAGCGAAAGAAAAGATAGCTGAGGACGATGAGCAAAATGCTCAGGGTCAGAAAGAGGAGCGTATCCCGTCGCACCCGGCTCATGCGCTCAGGGCCTCCCGCAACGCGTCCACCACATAATCCTGTTGCTCGTCGGTTAGCTCCGCGTAGATGGGCAGGGAAAGCACGTGGTTGGACATGGCTTCGGAAATGGGAAACGCGCCTGGCGCTAATTCCAGAAAGCGGTAGGCTGGTTGAAGGTGCAAGGGGATGGGATAATGGACGCCTACGCCGACGCCCCGGGCTTTGAGATGATTCACGACGGCATCCCGATCCACATCTTCTTCCAGACGGATGGTGTAGCAGTGATACACCGGCTCAGTATTGGGCAGATGTTCGGGTATGACCACGGGCAAATCGGCCAGCAATTCGGCATAGCGCGCGGCCCGGTCCCTCCGGCCCCCATTCCAGTCATCCAGATGGGGCAGCTTGGCCCCCAGAATCGCAGCCTGGATGCCATCCAAACGATGGCCATAACCCAGCTCGTCGTGCTCATACTTGGTCACCCGACCATGATTGCGCAACTTAGCCACTTCCTCCACCACTTGGCGATCGTTGGTAACCACCGCGCCGCCGTCGCCGTAGCAACCCAAGTTCTTGCTGGGATAGAAGGAGAAGCAAGCCGAATGGCCCAGCGAGCCCGCACGCTGACCGTTGTAGCGGCTGCCGTGAGCCTGAGCGGCGTCCTCGATGACGATAAGGCCGTGTTTGTCGGCAATGGCGTTGATGGCGTCCATGTCCGCGGGCTGGCCGTAGAGATGCACGGGCATGATGGCTTTGGTATGGGGCGTAATCGCCGCTTCGATCAGGTTAGGATCGATGTTGTAAGTGACGGGATCGATGTCTACAAAAACGGGCCGCGCGCCTGCCTGAGAGATGGCCTCGCCGGTAGCGAAGAAGGTGAAGGGCGTGGTGATGACTTCGTCGCCCGGTCCGATGCCGTGAGCCAACAAAGCCAGAAAGAGCGCGGCCGTGCCGCTGGCCACGCCCACAGCATATTCCACGCCGCAATACTCGGCGAAAGCCTCCTCGAACTGGGCCACTTCTTTGCCCATAATGAAGGCTGTGTTATCGATGACGCGCTGGATGGCTGCGTCAATTTCCGGCTGAATGGAGAGATATTGCGCTTTGAGGTCAACAAGTGGGATGTTCATAAAAAGCTCCAAAGTTGGTTTGAGTAAGATTTTTAGCGTCGCGCCTTGTGAAAGGCGTCGATTTTTCGTTCCAGGGCTTGGATGCGACGTTTGTGTTCCAGGATGGTGGCCTGCAGACGCTCGGGCGGCTCATCGCCGTATTTGGCAGCGGCCACCTCCAGCTTGCCCAGCCGCTCGCGGTAGATCCGAAGCTGCTCCTGCCAGTAAACCGCCTCCTCCTGCAGGCCAGCCCGGGCCATCTCCCGCACCCGCTGGTCGGAGATGGCCGCGTCTTCCACCGAAAGTTGCGAGAAGTTCTCCGCCAGCCAGCGATGCAGAAAGCGATTCCCGATAATGACTCGGCCGGAATCCAGCTTGCGAGTATACCCCAATCGGGTCATCACGTAAAGATACATGGCTGCTTCTGCGGGCCTCATCTCCAATGCGTGGGCCAGCTCCCTCATATCCGCCCCACCATCCACCAGAAAGAGCAAAATGCGTCGCTCGGTGGGTGAAAGCTGGTCGAATTGGAGATGAAAGAGGGTGGCGAGCATGGCGTCGAGGAAGACATCTTCCTGGCGAGGCGGACGCAGACTGTGATCGGACTGGTAGAGCCGGTAGCAAAGCCATTGCAACAGGTAAGGATGGTCCCCCGTGAAGTCATGAATACGGCGGATGGTCTCGGGCGTCACGTGGACCGGATTGCGCTGTTCCTGACGCATGAGTTTCTCCGCATCCTCTCGCTCCAACCCATCGAGATAGAAGGGCGCGAAGTCGGTGAGGAAGGGAGAGGTGGGCCAATCGCGAGTAATCTCTTGCAGGGAAGCCAGGGTTTTGGTGGAAGCCAGGACAACCCGCAGATTGGGCGGGCGTTGGAAGGCCGCGCGCAACCTTTGCACAGCCTGGGGCTCAGTTTTGGCGATCTCCAGGAGAGGCTCAGGCTCATCGATAAGCAACAACACCCGCACGCCTTGCTTTTCGGCCTGACGGCACACCTTACGCAGCACATTGGCCATATCCTCCCCCGACAGGCCGGCTACATCCACTCCCAACTTTTGCAACTGCGCGGCCCGGTCTTCCAGCGCGAAAACCAGCTCATCCCGCAAGTCGTTCGCGGTGACGCAGCCCTGCATATCCCAGTAGATGGGCAAATAATCCTTCCGTCCCTGCACGTCCAATTGCCGCAGCAACGAGGTTTTGCCCACGCGCCGCGTGCCGATGACCCAGATGTAGTTATCGGAGCCCAGGAGAATGTACTGGCGTAGGTCCGCGTGGCCATAGTAACGTTGCCCGCTCACCCATCCGCCGATGGTGTAGGGATTGCGATAGGATGTATTCATGGATTTAGCCTTTCGTCAATCAATCGCCTCGGACCTCAAACTGGTAGGAGGCTTCTTCCACAGTCACCGGAGCCAGGGCGGAGACTGCGAGCACAAGATCGTAAAAGTTGTCCAGGCCCGTCAGGCGCAACTCCCCGCGGCCGTCCGGTCCAACCGACATGCGATGCACCACCACATCACGGGGTCCGCGCTGTTCGATGACCTGCACCAGCCAGCGCTCTTGCAAGATGTTGTTCGTGAGCAGCCAACCTTCCGACCGCCACTGGCCTGGACCGTTTTCGAAATCCTGGTAATAGCCGATTTCAGGGATGGATACGTCGTCGATGAACATGCCTGGCTGGGTGACTGCGGCGTCGGTCACGTACTCAAACCGCACCAGGATCTCCTTCCCCGCATAGGGGCTGAGGTCCACCTGCTCCTCCACCCAACCCGGCACCTTTCCCATACTCATGCCCGTGTAACCTGGGCCGTAGGCGTTGCCATTGGGATTTTCACGGGTGGTGCGCGCCGTCTCCAAAAGCGTCCATGTCCTCCCTCCATCCTCGCTGACTTCCACATAGGCGTAATCCCACAATTCCTCGATATCGTACCAGGTGAAATAGTGCAGAGTGGCTTTTTTGACGCCAGACAGGTCCACGGGCAAAGTTAATTTCGTGTCCGATTCATCGACCCGGTTGCTCCACCAGGCCCACTGGCCGCTGTGAGCGTCCGTGGCCGCCAGTCGGGTCTGCGGATCGCCGACGAAGGTGATGGTGACGCTGTCTCCTTGCACGGGAATGGTGTAATAATCGGCAGCGTACTGATGCACGGTGTCGCTGTAACTGGCGGGCAGGTCATCGAACTCCGCTGTGGGCGTCATGCGGTCCAGGGTGTAATCGGGATAATCCCAGCGCCCATCTCCTGCGTTGGGATCATCCAACCAGTTGGCAATCACCCAATCCGCGAAAAAATCGTCCGCGGTTATGCCCGCGCCAATGGCTTGCAACGTCTCATCCACCGCCTCCATGCCGTTCTTGTCATTGGCCACCAGGGCCTTGGTTGCTTCTTCGCCGAAACGGCTGAGGAAGTAGCTCATGAACAGATAGGCGTTGCCATAGTGAGCGTAACTCTCTTCGGAATCGGGCCAGGTGTTCAGTTGTAAATCGGGATTGTCGGCAAAGGCGCTGTCGGGAGAAAAGAGGGAGGCTCGCCGCAGGCCGTTCAGCTGCATGGCCAGCTCCGACGCGCCTTCATTCATCCAGCTCTCCTCGTTTTTATCCTGATGCCAATGGATCATGTGCTGGAATTCATGGGCCAGGGTGCCATTATAGAAATCCGACCCCGGCTTGTTGTTATCTACGTTGATGTAAAACATCTCCTTTTCGTTGGAGAAGGGATGAATGACGCGTGGAATTTCATCGGCGGAAGAGAAATAACCGGCGATGGTCTCTCCCAGATTTCGGGCGTGAAGGACATGCAGCCTGGGATCATTGTCAATGCCGGGAGACCATTCGCTCCCGAAGAATTCCCGGTTTGTGGGATAGATCTGTTCATCGAAGAATTTCGCAGCCTTACGCAAGTCCTTTTCCTTGACTTTGCTTCCCACTTCGCGCCACATGTACACGTGCTTTCCCCTGACCATCAGCTCAGCCTCGATCTCCCAATTCTCATCCGTATCACTGTTGCCCACCCAAAAGGTGATCACATCCCCTTCCTCATAATCGGGCGCGCTGGCGTTGACCACGCGCTGGACTTTACCCAGCTCAGGTCGCAGCCGTTCCGCCAGGTCGATAGGATCGTTGGGAGGCACTTCTATGGTTTTGATGAGATCCTCAGTGGAAGGCTGGGGGATCATCGTAGCATTGGGCGCTAACGTAGGCCTGGGAAAGGGGGTGGCCGTCGGGTCCGAGGGCGTGGGCGTGTTCACGGGCGGCGTCACAGTCACTCCCAGGGTGAAATCCACCTGAAAATCCCCTTCGCCGCCTCGGGCGTCTTGCACCGCCTGAAAAATATAAAGGCTCGTGCCGCAAATGGTGGAAATGAGGCAGCAAGAAAGGAAAATAATGAGGAAAATGAGCAGGAGCAGCAGATTCTTTGACATAGGTAAAGTTCCAGTACTGTAGAATTGGGGAACGCAGATTAGCGCAAATCATTTCCACAAATTTTTCTTGATCTGCGTGAATCCTGTTCAATCAAGGCCACGGTCGGCAGCCCGCCGATACCGATGAAAATCTCACGCAAAGACGCCAAAACGCTAAGAACGCCAAGGTTTTCTTTGCTTCTTCTTTCCTTTGCGGCTCTGCGCCTTTGCGTGAGATAAAGCTATTTTCAGAACAGGCGCCACGGGCTGCCGCCCGCCGATACCGATGAAAATGGGAACGCGGATGACGCGGATGCTTCGCAACACCGATCTGCACAGATTATTTTTCTGATTTTTCCTTCATCTGCGTTTATCCGCGTTGCATCAGCGCTATCTG